>DASVZE010000190.1:0-10809 GCA_036391775.1 Chloroflexota bacterium
ATGGAGAATTCCGCTCCCGCAAAGAGCGCGGCAAGCAGCGTGTCCAGATCGTTCGATGCCTCGGCCCATGGAATGACGGCCTCGGCTGCCGCAATCGCTTCATGGAGGTGCCCAGACATGCCCAGGGCCGAGGCACGTTGAATCTCCGCCTCTCTCAGGAGTGCTGGATCACCGAGCACACGGGCCACCTCGACCGCTTTGCTCGCGTAAGAGAGACAGTCTTCATACCTGGCGGTGTAACCACACGTAAGCCCCTGGACGCGCCAAAAGTCAACGAGATCGGCGCTCGGCTCACTCGCTTCGATGGCTGGAAGCAGGAGCGCGACACGCGTGGCCGCGTCCTGTGCTTGCTCGCTCATTCCCGACTGGTGGTAGCTGATCTCGGCGATCCCGAGGGTCGAACCCTCCATGAGTGGATCGCCCAACGCCGCATGTTTTTGGGCAGCGTCCTCCAGGATCCGCTGCGCCTCAGGGTGCCGGTCAGTGATGGCCAGCATTCGGCCAAGCTTGAATAGAGCCTCTGCCTCGACCTTGCGCCTGGATGGGTTGTTGGCAGCCAACTCCTGTGCGGGCTCAACCGCCCTCCGGTAATGGAGGACCGCCTCCTCACGCGCATAGACCTCCTCGGCATTGGCTCCTGCCAGCATGGAGTACCGGAGGGCCCGCTCGGCGTCTTCTCCCTCAAGAAAGTGCCAGGCAAGCTCCGCAGCCCGCCGCGTCCGATCTCGCTCCGGGAGCCGCTCCAGCGCCTCGCCCGCCGCCAGGTGCAGGCGTCGCCTCCGCCTGCCTGACAGCTCGGCATACAGCGTCTGCTGTGTCAGGGCATGATTGAAGCTGTAGACGTCCCGCCCCGTTTCTCGGAGGATCCCGGCCTCGGCTGCCTCCTCAATAGCCAGCTCCACTGCCTCTTCGGGGCGGCCTCCCATAGAGTGCAGCTCGTCGAAGCCGAAACTTGAACCGAGCACGCTGGCCTCGCGCAAGAGGTCTTGCGTGTCCTCCTGCAAGCGGGACAGACGTTGACCGATAACCGCTCGCACGCTCTCCGGCACCTCGATCTCCGCGACCTCTCGCCGCTCCCAACGGCCGTCTTCCCGGTAGATGTCCCCTCGCTCCACCAGCGAGCGAAGGACCTCCTGCGTAAAGAAAGGGTTGCCCTCGGTATGCCGGTAGATGAGGGCAGCGAACTCCTTCGAGACCTGCTCCTGCCCGAAGGTCGATGCAACAAGAGCCCGCGTTTGGTCTTGATCGAGTCGCCGGACGGCGATGCGCTCCATCAGTCCCTGCCGGTGCAGGTCTTGCAGCGTTCGCTCCAGCGGATGCTGACGTCCTACCTCCACATCGCGATACGTAGCACAGATCAGGACACGATCCCCCCGCGTGTGTCGCGTGATATGCTGCAGCAGGTCGAGACTGGCCCCATCCGACCAGTGCAGATCGTCCAGGAGGATAGCTACCGGGACCTGCTGCGCGACTGTCTGAATGAAGGCCGTGACCGCCCGGAAGAGCCGCTCCTGGTCGTCCTGCTCGTCGGATGGCGGTGGCGAGGGAATGCCCGTTTCGGGGAGAAGTCGCCCGATGTACGGCCACCTCTGTGCCGCCTGGGAACGAACGGCGGGAGGCACCAAGCTGTAGAGCGCCGCGACAATATCCAGGAATGGATAGTAAGGGACGGACTGTTTGGGTTCGAAGCAGGAGCCGGGCGCGAGAAGGAAACCCTGGTTCCGGAGATGGAGGGTCACCTCCTGGGCCAACCGCGTCTTGCCTGCTCCAGGCTCACCCGCCAGCATGACCAGCCGTCCCGCTCCGCCGATCACCACCTCGATAGACGCAAGGACTTCGCCGAGCTCCTCCTCTCTCCCCGCAAGGGGATTAGCAGGCAGGGCTCCCAGAAACCCGCCGATAGGAAAATCCTGGACCGCTATCCGACTTGTCTCCTCGCCGGCAAGCTCTTCTGTCTCCGTCCCGGGGCCATGTACCTCGACGACCTGCATGACCGTGACCGGATCGGCAAAGCCCTTGAGTTCGACCTGCCCTCGCTCTGTGCAAGACAAACCCTCCATCTTCCCGGCAAGGTGTGTGACGGCATCACTTGCCAGCACTTCCCCTGCTCGCGCAAGAGAGCAGAGCCTCGCCGCAAGATTGAGAGCTCCTCCTCGATAGCCGCCTTTCACGGGAAGCGCTTCCCCTGCATCCAGACCGACCCCGACCTGGAGCGGCAGCGTCGCATTGGATTCTGACGCGAAGCGCCTCTGTAAGTTGATGGCTGCGCGAACGGCCTGGCGCGGCGAGGTGAAGGCCGCGAGCGCCTCGTCTCCTCGCAGCTCGATCACCTCTCCATCGTGGGCCGCAACCACCTCCTCGGTTATCTCTGCGAAGCGAGTTGCAAGCCGTGCCGCCGCTTCATCACCGCGCTCGACCGTGAAGGTGGTGTAGCCCCGTACATCGGCGATGAGGAAGGTGAGGAGAGCTGACAGCGAGGGCTGAGACGATGGAGACGCTGTTGCACGAGATGAGTCAGTCGCCATGTGCCTTCTCTCTTGCCACTCACATTGCTGTGTCCAGGGTAGGACGCGTCAGAGGAGCCGTCAAGACATAGGTGAGGCGACTTCGGTTACTGCCGGTAGGCTTGCTACCGAGCCAGCTCCCTGACGACGTGCTGCAGGTTGGCCTGCCAGATATCCTCGGGAACCGGTGGGAGGATGTCATCCCAGATGGCAGCGAAGCTGCCGATGAGCTGAGGCATGCGCGCCGGCCGTGCCATGAACCACCAATGGAGGTGCTCGCTGCCGTCACCCCAGCGGCAGACGTGCACCCGGCCGATCTCTCCCACCGAACGCACAGCGCGCTCTATGCGGGTCAGCATGACGCCGAGATCACGTGCCAGGTCGTCGGGAAGATCGCCCGGCTCGGCGTAGTGCTCTCTGCTTTCCAGCAGCAGCACGACGGGCAGACCACTGGGCCGAGGAAGAGTCCGCAGGCGCCACGCATCATTCACCCACAGATACTCGTCGTCCGACGTCGCACAGCTGTGGCAATCGACACCAGCGGCACCCTGGCGCGGAGGATCGATAGCCACCGGCGGCTGCAACGGACGCGGGCGCAGCTGCCCCTCGAAGGGGAACGTCTCCCACTCCTCAACAGGAGGCATACGAAGGTCTGCCAGGGCTCGCTCATACAGCTGTTCGGGTGTCTCGGGCATATCTGCATCCTATGCGGTGGTGCCGGTTCGCTCAGCTTCGGGTATGCAATGGCCTGACAGGTTCTATCAGATCCGCCGCGGCGAGGGATGCCCGTTCTGCCGGGAAGGACGACCTGAGGAGACCCGCGACGGCGTTCGATTCTACGCCGGTGGGAACTTCTAATCCGCGTCGGCTGGAAGTAGCCGGAACGGCGTACGATTTGGCCCCAGTACAGTACGGAAGTGCCTTTCGTCAAGGGTCAGTATGTCGTTGCAGCCGTAGCGATCGGCCAGGACGACGATAGAGGCATCCGCCAGTCCCAGACGGAGGTCGACATAGCGAGAAGTAACGAGCGTAGACTTACGGATATCGTCGCCCTCGAAACTGTCGAGATAGTACGCACCGCGCGCCACCTCATCGAGCAGAGCAAGTTCCGCGTCCTGGCCCACGCGCGTCGCGAGAAGATAGTCCAGCTCGGCCAGAACAAAGGGCGAGAGTATGCGCGGTTGAGCAGCCATATGCAACGCGGCGCGGGTTTCTAAGTGCCGAGGCTGATTGAAATCGATAGCTGCGAGCAGGCCACTTGTGTCAAGAAGAATCACGTCTCGCCAAAGCCGGCGAGCAACTCGTCCACCCGTTCCGAAAGCATCGGATCACCGCTAGCGAAGAGTGGCAGCCGCGGCTCTGGGGCGCTGTACTCCTCCGTCACCCGTCGAATGCCCTCCCGGATGAGATCGGCTTCACTTCGCCGGCTGACGGTAGCCGCACGCTCAAGCGCTGCTTTCAGATCCTCGCTCAGATAAACAGTCGTCTTCAGCATTACCATACATAGTACCATACCAACGGTTTCGCGAGGCGCATCGCGCATTCCGTCAATATCGCACTATGTTGTAACGAACTACGTGCACGGTGTGGCTGGTGAAACAGCCTCTGGCATCGAGAGTGGAGCAGTGGGAGGGTAGGGATGAAGCGTGACAGCCGGCATATGGGTCCCGGTACTCAAGCTGTCTGGGGAGGCGAGGACGAATATCTGCTGCAAGGCGCCACCCAGGTTCCGGTGGTCCATAGCGTCTCCTTCGGCTATCAGGATGTCGATACCTGGATGGAAGTCGCCCAGGGACGGCAGCCCGGCCACATCTACAGCCGCAACACGAACCCCACCGTCAAGGCGTTCGAGGAGAAGGTCCGCATCCTGGAGGGAGCGGAGGCGAGCACCAGCTTCGCCACCGGGATGGCCGCCATCAGCAATACCCTCTTCACTTTGCTGTCGCCGGGCGACACTGTCGTCTCCATCAAGGACACCTACGGTGGGACCAACAAGATCTTCCTGGAGTTTTTACCACGGTTCGGGATTGGGGTGCGTCTCTGCGACACAACGGATCATGCGGCTATAGAGGCGGAGATCGCGCGTGGCTGCACGCTCCTGCACCTGGAGACGCCGACCAACCCCACCCTCAAGGTGGTCGATCTGGCACGGCTCACCCGAGCTGCTCATGAGGCCGGCGCACTGGTCGCCGTCGACAACACCTTTGCCACGCCCATCAACCAGAACCCACTCTCCCTGGGTGCCGATCTTGTCATGCACAGCGCCACCAAGTTCCTGGGCGGACATGCAGATGCGCTGGGCGGGGTCGTGTGCGGCCGCGCGGATCTGGTGAGCCGGATTTATCACTTCCGTGAGATCACCGGAGCAACTCTCGATCCCATGGCGGCATACCTGCTGCTCCGCGGCATGAAGACCCTGCACCTGCGCGTTCGGCAGCAAAACGAGGGCGCGCTGCGCGTCGCCCGATTTCTGGAGAAGCATCCCATGGTTGAGGCGGTATACTACCCCGGTCTGGAATCACACGCCGGCCACGAGATCGCCCGCCGGCAGATGCGCGGCTTCGGCGGCGTGCTCAGCTTCGCCCCGAAGGGCGGGTTCGAAGCGGTACGGACCTTCTTGCCACGCCTGCGCTACGCCCACCGAGCCGCCAACCTGGGAGCGGTGGAAACGGTGGTGGGGCCTCCGAGCACCACCAGCCACGTGGAATCAACGGCGGAGGAGCGTGCGGCAATGGGGATTCCCGAGGGCCTCGTCCGCTACTCTGTCGGAATCGAAGACGTCGACGACCTCATCGGCGACCTGCGCCAGGCGCTGGAGTCGGGCTAGGACGGCTCCTGCGCGGCGCTCTCCGCGTCGGTGAATCTCAAGACCCGAAACCGTTTGTGACCTTCCAGCCGCATCCTGCGGCAGACCGCGAAGAACAGAGCGGGATCGCCGATCACCCGGGCGAAGAGATTGACCTGTACCGGCCCTCCCGGCATGCTGGGCGTGGCGTCGCGATCGTAGAACCAGCACATCTCACAGAGATCGTCGGGAAACCCGTACTGCAGGCCGCCGCGCTGGAAGTAGTAGGCGATGTCGCCCGGCAGAACGTCGCTCGTCTGATTTTCCGGCTGCACCACGAAGGGCCGCTCCCAGAGAGCATACACCTCGCTCCCCGAGTAGATACCGTGCCGGGCGAAGCCGCTCGAGGGGAGATGCTCCCACACCGCCGCACAGGTCCTCGGCGCCTGATCGTCGAGCAGGACCGCCTCCACCGATACGTCCTCGTCCGGAAAGGTGAGGACGATGCGCCGCCCCTCCATCCATGCCTCCTCGTCCATCCGGCTGATTATCACTCACTAGTAGATTGGCAGTTCGATTGCCCAGCTTCCCTGTAACAGCCACATGATTGAACCATCAATGTTGCCCTAACGAGATGAACGGTCTCGAGCCGACAGAAGCTGCGCGACCGCCAGCATGGCTATGAGAAATGGCACACCGATCCAGAGCTGTTTCACGCCGTACCCGCGAAGCTCGGCGGGTACGTCAACGCCTGCAAGCTCGTCATCGAGTGCGCCGTGTCTGACCAAGGAGATGGCGTGCAGCTCCAGCGGCACATAGTTCACCCCGACGCCGACAAGCCAAATCCCCAGGGCGGCAATGAGCGGTGACGGGTTCCCATGCAGCATGAGAATCCCAACGGCGAGGCAACCGATGACTCCCACCAGAAATTCGACGGTGATGATCCAGCGGCGGCGCGCGGTTCCACGTGTGCCATACATATCCACCGCAGCAAGACGGCGCACATCGAGCAGCAGGGGCTGATCTCCGCGTCGCCGACTGTCCACGTGCGGATTCCTTTCCTACCGGATCACAGGCGTTTGACCACCGCAATAAGGTGCGTGCCCCCGTCGAGAGCCCCCGGTTGCTGAGACAACTCTCTCATAGCCTGAACCCATACGGTAGCAATTCCCCCACCGTAAACTCGCCCACGCCATCCACGAACACCGGCGCGTCCGGGCCCATCTGATCCAGCATCACCTGGCGGCAGCCGCCGCAGGGGGTGAGCGAGGTCGGATCGCTCGGATCACCCTTGAGGCACGATACTGCGATGCGCTGGGGACTGGCACCGGCAGCCAGGGCGGCGAAGATCGCCACCCGCTCGGCGCACATGGTCGTGGGGTACGCGGCGGACTCGATGTTACAGCCGCGGAAGATGGTTCCATCCTCCGTTTCCACGGCCGCTCCCACTGGGAAGTGGGAGTACGGCACCACCGCATTCTGCGCTGCCTCACGGGCGATCTGTATCAAATCGGATGGCTGCATAGAGTCATGCCTCTTTCTGTCACTGTATCGCACGGGAAAGTCCGGCCCAGGTGCATCGTGCGTAGTACGATTGACCGTCGACGACACGGGAGATGTGATGAGCCAACCACCCAGTTTCTTGCGGCCCGAGATGGCGGCTACCTTCGAGGATCGAGAGGTGGCTGCGTCGTACCGGCATCGTCCCGCCTACCCGGTACAGACGTTCGACGTCCTGGCCGGCTTGATCGTCGATGAGCCGCGCGCCGTGCTCGATCTTGGCTGCGGCACAGGATTCGTGGCACGTCCGCTGGCGCCGCTGGTCGATCGGGTCGACGCGGTCGACCCATCCTCTGCCATGATCGAGGAGGGGAAGCAGTTACCGGGCGGCGATAATCCACGGCTCAGCTGGATCGTGGGGAGGGCCGAGGACATTTCTCTGCAGCCACCCTATGGTCTGGTGACTGCCGGGGACAGCCTGCACTGGATGGATTGGGACGTGCTGCTGCCGCGTCTTGCCGGCGTCATATCGCCGCATGGCTCGCTCGCCATTCTCAGCGTGGATGGGACGATAAAGACCGGGGACGAGTCGCTGCAGAGGGGAATCGTCGATCTGATCCGGCGCTACTCCACGTACAAAGAGTGGCGGCCTGACTTCGACCTGGTAGCGGAGCTGACGCGGCGCGGCCTCTTTCGGGAGCGGGGCCGTACGGAAACGGAAGCTGTGCCTTTTCGCCAATCGGCCGGCGAGTATGTGGAGTCCTTTCACGCTCGGGCGTCGCTCTCCTGGGAACGTATGGATCCCGAGAGTCTGGCCGCGTTCGACACCGCGTTGCTCCGGCTCGTGCTGGACCACGTGGGTGGAGTGATCGAGCTTACGGTGCGCGCTACTATCGTGTGGGGAAGGCCTTTGCGTCCCTGATGTCGGATAGAGAGCGGCCTGGAGGTAGGGGGATGGATGGGAACGAGGCGCGGACGCGCCGGCTACAGCGCCACTGTATCGAGGCATTTGATCTCCTGTACGGAGCTGATCCCAGCCTGGGGCCGCAGCAGACCACCGTCGGCGACGCGGCGGTCTATCGCTGGACTGCTGTGCCCATTCCACTTTTCAATCGCGCGATTGGACTAGGTGACGACGGAGAGCCGTCGGACGCCGATCTCGACCGCATCCTGGACCTGTACAGGCAAGAAGGACTGGAGGGGATGATCCAGCTCTCTCCCCTTGCCGACCGCGCGTCATTGGGCCGGCGGCTGGAACAGCGGGGCCTGGTGCGACAGCCCTCCTGGGCTACCCTGGCCATGACGCCGGACCGGTTGCAGGCAAACCAGACCGATCCAGCCATCAGCATCGAGCCGGTGAATGATGGAAACCGTGACGACTTCATTCGTGTGCTGCTCGAATCGTTTGAGCTGCCACCACCAGTTGACCAATTTATCCTTGCATCACTCAACGTGCCGGTGATCCAGAATTTTTTGGCTTGCTACGACGGAGAGCCTGCTGGAACGGCACAGATCATTCCGGCCACGGAGGTCGGCGGTCTCTATAGCGGCGGCGTGCTGCCACCGTTCCGGCGCCGTGGCATTCAGGCAGCGCTTATTGCCCATCGCGCCCGGGCAGCCTTCGATCAGGGTCTGGATCTGCTCTACTCCGGTACCGAGGAAGTCGACAATCAGTCGAGCCGCAACCTGCGCAAGCAGGGCTTCTTCATCGCGTACGAGTGGGAATGCTGGGGATTGCCCCAGGGATAGACCACGGATCAGGGGAGCTGTAGGCGGCGCAGCCACCAGGTGGTGAAACCGGTACACACCGCCACGAATACGCAGAGCACGACCACGCTGGCCGTGCCACCCAGATCAACCGGCCGAATCTGCGACACCTGGTCCGCCGATAGCCCGCTGTCCAGCACCCCCTCCGCATAGCGCCGGATGGAGAACGTGGCCAGCGCCGGAGAGAACAGGGCGGCCGTCCCCTCCCAGGTAAGGACATAGACCAGGCCCACGATCAGACCCCGCCGCGGCGCCACCAGGCCCAACCCGAGAAAGAGTGCGCAGTAGGCAAAGCAGCCCAGAGCACTGGCAACCAGCGCCGAGCTCAGGGTCGATCCGCCCCAGGCTCCGGTCAGGCCCACCAGGTACATGAGCAACAGGGACGCCACCACGAGACCGGCCGTGACGATGGTGGCAGCAATCAGCTTGGCCCATACCAGCACAATGCGGGAGACCGGACGCAGCGTGAGATACGGCAGGCTACCGTCCTCGCGCTCGTTCCCCAGCGCGCTGGTGGCGAAGATGAGCGCGGTGAGAGGCAACAGAACCGGCAGCACTAGCCGGTCGAAGAGCTGAAGGCCAAAGGTTCCGCTGTCTCCGTTCGAGCCGCTCCCCAGAAAGGTGAGCATCAAGAGCCCCGGCACCAGAAGCAAGGCGCCAACCACCAGCAGCCGGCGGCCCCGGCCCAGTGCGCGCAGCGTCAAGCCGATCACCGGAATCATGATCCCACCAGATAGCGGAACACGCTCTCCAGATCCTCATCCAGACCTTCTACCGAGTAGAGGTGGGCACCGGCCTGCTGCGCGGCGCGAGGAACGGCGCGGTACAGGTCGAGCGCCGTGACGGTTTGCACCACCAGCCCCTGGTCGGTGATCTCCAGTCCGCAGGTCCCCTCCAGCCCAATCAGCAGGCGTGCTATCTCCCGGGCGTTGGTGCACGCGATGGCAACACGGCGCGGCCGGTCGTCCATCAGAGAACGAATGGCATGGTAATCGCCCTCGGCCGCCAGCTTTCCTTCCACGATGACCAACACCCGCGTCCCCATACGCTCTGCTTCATAGAGGATATGAGACGAGATCAGGACGGTCTTCCCCTGGTTAGAGAGCTCGGTGAACACGTGCATCAGCTCGAGCCGCTGCGCCGGGTCGGCTCCAGATAGCGGCTCGTCCAGAATCAGCACCTGAGGATCGTGGACCAGGGCCTGGGCAATCTTCGCTCGCTGCCGCATCCCCTTGGAATATCCGCCCAGTTTTCGGTCTTGCACGTCGAGTAGATCGACTGTACCCAGCGCCCGCTGCGCCGCCGCCCCGGGATCTGGGAGATGTTCCAGGCGAGCCGCTAGCTCGACAAACTGCCTCGCCGTCAGAAAAGGGTACAGGGCGTCCTGCTCCGGTACCAGGCCGATATGGCGGTACAGCGGTGGGTTGTCGAAGATCGGGTGCCCCAGCACACGCACCGATCCCTGGCTGGGCCGGAGCAATCCGGCCAGCATGCGAAGGGTCGTGGTTTTGCCGGCGCCGTTTGGTCCCAGCAAGGTGGTCACGCCGGGACCGAGAGTAAAGGAGAGGTCGGATACCGCGACCTTATCTCCGTACCACTTGCTGGCGTGTTCCACCTCGACGACCGGTGACTCGTCGACGATCCGGGTGCCGCGTTCCTCCAGCGGAGCCTCAGGGGAGACCGTCACTCGCCACCTCGTCCGTACTGCCACGTCATCAGTCCCAGACCGGCGATCACGACCACCAGGCAGGCCACTCCATAGACCCAACCATCCAGCTGTGCCATGAGCTGCTGCCTGAAGATCCAGCGCGCAACCTCAACCGGCAGTTCGCCCAGATCGAGCAGCGCGAACCTGTTATGCCCCGAGAAGCGCATACCCTCGACGATGATGCCGGCAGCTACTCCGCTTACCAGCATCAGGCCGATGTAGGTGCCGGTGGCGAAGGCGCGGCGGTCATTGAAGGCCGCAACAGTGGTGGCCACAACGGCGAAGTAGACGCTCATCACCACCCCGGCCAGCACAAGGTGCCCCACGTCGACACCGTGGCTGCCCAAAAACCCGGCAGTGTCGTTTGCCAGCAGAGCACTGCCGGCAAAATAGAGGAGCAAGGGCCCGACAGACATGACGATGAGCAGCAAGATGACGCCCATCAGCTTGGCAAAAACGTAGTGCAGCCGTGTGATGGGTGACACAAAGTACAGGGAAAGCACCTGCTCGCGCCGATCCGGACAGAGCACATCGGGTGCAGCCAA
>DASVZE010000191.1:0-2855 GCA_036391775.1 Chloroflexota bacterium
CGCGGCCGAAGGCGCCATGGATGCCGGAAACATGCTGAAGCCCATGCTGGCACGGGGAGAGCTACGGCTCGTTGGAGCCACTACTCTGGATGAGTATCGCAAGCACATAGAGAAGGACGCGGCACTTGAGCGCAGGTTTCAGCCGGTCATGGTGCCGGAACCGAGCCTGGAGGACACTGTCAGCATTCTCCGGGGACTAAAAGAGCGGTACGAGGTCCATCACGGGGTGAAGATAACCGACTCTGCCCTGGTCGCTGCTTCGGTCATGTCGCAGCGCTATATTGCTGACCGCTTCTTGCCGGATAAGGCGATCGACCTGGTCGACGAGGCGGCGAGCCGGCTCCGTATGGAAATCGACTCGATGCCGTACGAGATTGATGAGATTCAACGTCGGATCATGCAGCTTGAAATTGAAAACGAGGCGCTCAGTAAGGAACACGACAGCGCATCGGAGACAAGATTGGAACGTCTCCGAAAGGAAATCGCGGAGCTGCGAGAGCGTTCCGACGTTCTGCGGGCCCAGTGGGACGCCGAAAAGACCGCCATTCGCAACATCCGAGACACACGGGAAAGCATCGAGCAAACAAAGGCCGAAATTGAGCGTGCGGAACGCATGACTGATTTAGCCCGTGCCGCTGAGCTGCGCTATGGAGAATTGGTACGACTAGAGAAACAGCTCATCGCCAATGAAGAGCGATTGGCGGATCTTCAACAGTCCGGCAAGATGCTCAAGGAGGAAGTTGGCGAGGATGACGTGGCCGAAGTGGTCAGCAAGTGGACCGGGATTCCCGTGACTAAGCTGCTTGAAGGTGAAGTGGAAAAGCTGGTCAGCATGGAACAGAGACTTCATGAGCGCGTCGTTGGCCAGGAAGAAGCGGTGGTTGCCGTCTCCAACGCTGTTCGGCGCGCGCGTGCCGGTTTGCAGGATCCAAATAGACCCCTTGGAAGCTTTCTGTTTCTTGGACCGACCGGAGTGGGAAAAACGGAGCTTGCTCGAGCGTTAGCCGAATTCTTATTCGACGATGAGCAAGCCATGATCCGAATTGATATGTCCGAGTACATGGAGAAACATACGGTTGCCCGGCTGATTGGCGCACCACCCGGCTACGTCGGCTATGAGGAAGGCGGTCAGCTGACCGAGGCGGTTCGCCGCCGTCCCTACTCCGTTGTCCTGCTCGACGAGATCGAGAAGGCGCACTCGGACGTGTTTAATATTCTCCTTCAAATTCTGGACGACGGCAGGTTAACCGACGGACAGGGACATGTTGTGGGCTTCAAGAACACCGTCGTGGTTATGACGTCAAATATAGGAAGCGACATCATTCGGGATACCGCCCCGCTGGGATACGAGCACATGCGGGACGCCGTCACAGACGCCTTGCAGAGCTATTTCCGACCAGAATTTCTGAATCGAATCGACGAGACAATCATCTTTCATCCGCTTACGCGGGAACAGATCGAGGAGATCGTCGAGATTCAGATTCGCGCTCTCCAGAGTCGTCTTGGCGGACGCAAGCTAACTGTGCAATTGACAGACTCGGCGCGCGCTTTCTTGGCTGAGAAGGGTTGGGACCAGGTGTACGGCGCCCGTCCATTGAAACGAGCGATTCAAAGGAGTGTCCTTGATCCCCTGGCGATGCATGTACTTCAAGGGTCCATCGGTGAAAACCAGACAATTCTGGTAGACCGAGATGGAGATGGATTAGTCTTTCGCGCTGCTGCCGTAGAACCAGACATCGTCGCCGTCTAGAGTGTCGTCGTGTATGTTGCCGGTTAGGTAAAGGCGGCCGGGAGCACGATGGTACAATTTGGCTCCGGAGGAGAAGCACCATGACGATCCCACGTGACGTCGTGACGTACGTCGCTGGTCTTGCCCACGTTGGACTTTCTGCTGACGAGGTCGATGAGCTTGCAACCGAGTTATCGAGCGTCCTCGAGCACATCGCTGTGTTACAGGGTGTAAACGTCGAAGGCGTCCTCCCAACGTCCCACGTCGCTCAAGTCACGAACGTCTTGCGCGACGATGAGGTGCGGCCGTCGTGGCCCGCGGAAGCGGTACTGAGTAACGCACCGCGGCGCGAAGACAATCTATTTGCCGTGTCCGGTATTTTCGACTAGTGCGCAATTCCGCTTCAACAGGGCGATTCGTAGATCGGCTCGCCAGCTCTCTAAGGGCCCGTTGCCTGTGTCCACAAACATTCCTTTTGCCTCGATAAGCGAGCTGCGATCTCGCTTGGATCGCAAAGAGGTCAGTTCAGTTGAGCTGACGCGCGCGGCTTTGGATCGAATTGCTGCGCGAGACGCATCTCTGGGAGCGTTCTTACTGGTTACCGAGGATGTAGCTCTTCGACAGGCTGGGCTGGCAGATGCGCGCTTGCAAAAGGGAGAGACCGGCTCTCTCCTGGGTATCCCCATGGCTCTCAAAGACATTCTTTCGACAGACGGCGTCAGGACCACGTGTGGATCGAGAATCCTGGAAAACTATGTGCCGCGTTACAACGCGACAGTTGTGGATCGACTGTTTTCAGCAGGGGCTGTCCTCTTGGGCAAAACGAATATGGACGAATTCGCCATGGGGAGCTCAAATGAAAACAGCGCATTTGGTCCGGCTCGCAACCCATGGGACATCACGCGAGTGCCCGGCGGGTCCAGCGGAGGGTCCGCGGCGGCCGTTGCATCGGGCGAAGCGGTCTTTGCTCTCGGCACGGATACCGGCGGCTCCATACGTCAGCCGGCGTCCTTCACTGGGACGGTCGGCCTCAAACCGACCTACGGCAGGGTGTCGCGGTACGGCCTCGTTGCCTTTGCGTCATCACTTGACCAGATCGGCCCAATCACGCGTACCGTCGCGGATG
>DASVZE010000192.1:0-3897 GCA_036391775.1 Chloroflexota bacterium
CATCATTCAGATCGAGATGCATTTTTTGCCCGACGTGTATGTTCCCTGCGAAGTCTGCAAGGGCAAGCGGTACAACCGCGAGGCCCTTGAGATCAAGTTCAAAGACAAGACGATCGCGGACGTTTTGGACATGACGGTGGAGGAAGCGTGCTCCTTTTTCGAGAACATGCCGTCGATCTCTAACAAGCTCCGGACGCTGAGGGACGTCGGGCTGGGCTACATCAAGCTGGGTCAACCGGCAACGACGTTGTCGGGAGGCGAGGCACAGCGTATTAAGCTGGCCACGGAGCTCAGCAAACGAGCGACCGGTAAGACTCTGTACATCCTGGACGAGCCGACTACCGGACTCCACTTCGCGGATGTTGAGAAGCTGTTGCTGGTGCTCAACAGGCTGGTCGATAGCGGCAATACCGTCGTCGTCATCGAGCACAACCTTGATGTCATCAAGACTTCGGACTGGATTATTGACCTTGGACCCGAGGGTGGCGACGCTGGAGGATCCCTGGTCGCCGAAGGCACCCCGGAACAGGTCGCTCGCAGCAATCGCTCGTACACGGGCGCATTTCTCCTGCACGTGCTCGAGCTACGGGCGGAGCCGTCCGCACTTGCCGGCTAAACCGGGACGGCCGACTCTATGGTGTTGTCAGGGTGACCGTCACCTGCTGCGGATAAACATTCTCTACAACCAGACCTTTGGGCACGCTGACCACCGGCCGAAGTGAGTACGTTCCGGCGCTGAGCGACGCGAGGTTGAGTGTAGCGCGCATATGAAGCGCAGCGCTGCTGAGAGCGTTTGACGGTCCGACCACGGTCACGAGGACACGCGAAAGATTTGTGTGGAGGACCAGACCGGGTGGAATGTTGATCGGCACAACTGCTGCCTCCACCGAACTGCTCCCTTCGACCGACTTGATCTGCGTTCGGACAGTTACCAGGGTGGTGTTGGCTCCAATACCCGTTGGGAGTCGCAATTTGACCCGTCTTACGAAGGTTCCCTGCCCCCTTCGCGAGACCGAAACCCGGCCCGTCAATACCGACGTGACTCCACTTAGATGGGCGGGTGAACCGTAAGCAGTGATACTTGATGGACTCACCGTCACACCGCTAACGCCGAAGCCGGCGCGCGGCTGCCCGCTAAGGGCGACAATTACGGGAAGTGTCTTGAAGCTCGACAGCTGGGTAATGTGAGCCGTGACATGCACAAGCGGGGGCTGCATCCCAAGCTGAACAGGCGACACGGTGGCGCCGGCAGCATCGACCAGATATGGCTTGTAGTAGCCGGTGATGCTCGCGGTGACGCCTCCCAGCGACAGTGGTATGACAGCCTTCGTCACCTGAGATACCGCCGTCTGTGGCCCGGAAATGATCACAGTATTGGGAGAAACCGAAATCGTACCGAGAGTGTACCCCGAGGGTGGCTTGTTGAGTATCTCCGGAGCGATTGGCACATGCTGCTGCATATTTTGATCAAGAGCCACCTGAATGGTCGACGGAGTGACGCTCAGAACCTGGATACCAGGATCTGCGGCCACGTGCACGGGAACCACATGCAAACCGCGTTTTGCCCCTTGCATGTCGACAAACGGATGAAAGCTCCCCAGAGAAACTTGAACGTTGTTTCGATCGGCCTGCACTCGCACATGAATCTGCTCGAGATTGTTTGTTACAACCAGACCTGGCGGTACATTTTCTGCCGTAACACTGATGGGCAAAGCAAAATCCCATGCCTGCGTTGGATTCTGCTTATCGGTGACATAGAGCCAGAGAGCGACGGATAGCACAAAGGAGAGAATAAGGCGAAGCAGTGATTCCCGTGTCCAGAGCCAGGCGAAACGGTTACGCGCGGTAACTGCGGCCGTTCCAAAGGTGCGGGACCGGGGAAAGCTGGATCGTGTATGGTTTGTCTTGGCTCGTTGCGCCACGGTGCTAGGCGCTCCCAACAGTGCTGAGCCGGGCTTCGGAGAAATGGGAATTGTAAAAGGCGTTGAGGAACCAGCGAAGCCGCTCGGGGCTTATATCCGATGTTAGGTGCCCGGCGCGAGCCAGCGACACGGTACCGGTTTCCTCGGACACGACGACACAGGCCGCATCTGTCTGCTCGCTGAGTCCCAATGCCGCCCGGTGGCGCGTTCCACGGCCAAGGGCTCGAGGGTTGTCCGACAAGGGTAAGACACACCCTGCGGCCAGAACCCGATCTCCTCGAATGATGGCCGCTCCATCATGTAGCGGTGAGTGCACGAAGAAGAGCGTAACTAGAAGATCACTCGTCACTTCTCCGTCGACGCGAACGCCACTACGCACGAAGTCTTCCAGACCGGTTGCCCCTTCAAGCACCACCAGCGCGCCATAGTGGCGCTCAGCCAGACGCTGAATTGCATCCGCAATCTCGTCGACCGTACTGGTCTGAAGCGGAGTACCAAGCGATTGTAGAGGTCGGTTTATCAGGGCACTCGTCCTGCCGACCTGCTCAAGTGCCCGTCTCAGCTCCGGTTGGAAGATGATCGGTATTGCGACCAGCAAGACGACCGGGGAGTTCCGCAGCAGCCAGTCGACCATCGTCAGGTGAAAAAGCGCCGCCATGATGGAAAAGAAGATGAAGAGCAATATAACCCCACGGAGCACTTGGTCGGCGCGGGTCCCACGAACGACCATGAGCACCCCGTAAAAGAGCACCGTCACGATGGCAATATCGAGTGCGCTCGAGAGGGTAAACCTGGAGAAGGTGGAAAGAATTTGTGAGATAAGGCCGTGCACCAGATGCTCCAGGTGCGAACATAATATTCGCTCTACTTCCAAAAGTATAGCATGGAGTTGTATCAGTATCGTTTCTTTACAAATGCCTCAAATTACTGCACTTTCCTTGCAAAAAAACGACCCAGAACGCATAAACGTCGAGATAGATGGCCGCTTTGCCTTTGGTATCTCACGGATGCTTGCAGCCTCACGCGGCCTGAGCACCGGCCAGGAGTTGACGCCCGCGGAGGTTGAGGCTCTTCGCCACGACGACGACGCGGAGCGTGCCCACAATGCTGCCCTGAATTTCTTGACGTTTCGACCGCGCAGCAACAAGGAGATAGCGGATTATTTACGTAAGCGCAAGACGGAGCCGGAAGTCATTGCGGCCGTCGTCGAGCGCCTCCAGGGATCGGGTTTGATCGACGACGATGAGTTTGCGAGGTTCTGGGTCGAAAATCGGCAGAGCTTTCGACCACGCGGGTCGCGCGCACTACGAGCCGAACTGCGACAAAAGGGTCTGGCGGCCGACGTCATCGAGGGAACTCTGAACAACCTGGGTGACGAAGAGCCTGCGGCCATCAAGGCGGGTCGGAGCAAATTGCGCAGCTACGAAAAGCTCGAGGATGCCGAGTTCGTGCGCAAAATGACGGCTTTTTTGCAGCGCCGCGGGTTTGCCTACGACGTTTCTGCCCGCGCCGCACGGCAGCTATTAGAGGAGTCCGACCGCGGCATATCCTAATCCGGCGGTGACGTGGTCCCGTCTGCCTCGGCTCCTTTTGTCTGGCGTCTTCGGCGTGACGGCTTGGCGTCTAGCCGAGCTTTCTCCTCCTCGGCCAGAGCCCGGCGAAGCACCTTGCCACTCGCGGACTTGGGCAGCTCGGTTCGGAACTCAATCGCGCGCGGCACCTTTTGCTTTGATAGTCGTTCGGCGCAAAACTGCAGGACTTCCTTTTTGTTGAGGTCCTCTCCCGGCATGACGACGATGAAAGCTTTGGCAATTTCTCCGCCAAAGGGGTGGGGAACCCCGGCAACAGCCGCCTCTTTGATCTTGGGGTGCTCGAAGAGAACTTCTTCAATCTCACGCGGGTAAATGTTCTCGCCACCCGTGATAATCAGGTCCTTTTTGCGGTCAACGATGGTAAAGAAGCCATCCTCGTCCAT
>DASVZE010000193.1:0-7295 GCA_036391775.1 Chloroflexota bacterium
CCGTCTTCCACCGCTTAGCATCTCTTGATACCGCATGACGAAATCGGTCATTCCTTTATAGATGGCGAGAGATGCAGCACTATGAGGAAATGAACACCTATTCACCGTTGTGACATAGGGCGAGCTCCAGTCTCTTACTCCGGCATGTCATCTCGCGGAGGGGGGTGCGCCCTACTGTTTTGTGGTCAAAGGGTCTGATCCATAGGCACAGTGATCTCGCACCGGGCAGATGCTGCACTGGGGAATACCTGGCGTACAGATTGCTCTCCCATGCTGCAGAAAGAGCCGGTTACTACCCACCCAGAGGTCGCGGGGAACGATCTTCTCCAGCGCCTTCTCCGTTTGATCCGGCGTCTTGGTATGGACCCAGCCCAGGCGGTTGGTGATGCGGTGCATGTGAGTATCGACACAGAGCGCGGGTAGGTTAAAGGCGTAGATCAGCACGCAGTTGGCGGTTTTGCGCCCCACACCAGGCAGGGCCAGCAGCGCCTCAATATCGTTCGGCACCTGACCCCCGTGCTGCTCAACCAGAATCTTCGCCATGGCGATCAGGCGGGGTGTTTTTGTCTCCCGGTACTGCGATCCCTCCATGAGCGCATATAGCTCCTGCTCTTCCGCTTCCGCCAGCGCTACGGCATCCGGGTAGCGCGCGAAGACGCGATTGGAGACGGCCGTCGTCTGTTCCTCGCGCGTACGCGCTGAGATTACGGTCGCAACCAGGACCTTGTACGGGTCACCCAGCTCGACCGAGCCGCGGCCGTGGTAGGTCGCGGCCAACACGTCGAGCACGGCACGTACCGTTTCAGGGGTAACGAGAGGAGACTCACGTGCTGCCATACGGACTGTTCCAATCTGCCCCTGTACAAGTAATGCCAATCGAGTGAGCGGAGACAAGGCCGCACGCGCTGCGCCAGGCTGGGTACGTCCCACCAAACTCCCTTCCAGGATCGCACAGCATCCGCCTTGCGGTTTTGCAGAACTGCTATAAGCTCGACGAAGGGCTATCGCCATTCCTGTGACTACCAGTGTATTGTCGTCGCGGTCTGCGTCGGCAGCCGGAGGAGATGCTTGGACGCAAATGACCACTGGATCGACAAAATACTCCGCGGGCAGGGATATGGATCCCAATTGCTCCAGCGGCCTGAAGCGGACGCCCAGAAGAGCGGGTGCCGGCATGTCGAGGTCTTTACCTACAGCTTCCAGGCTCCCGGGTTCTACCAGAAGGAAGGTTACCGGGTGGTGGGACGTATGGACGACTACGACTACCCGCCCGGCGAGTCCCTTCTATGGCTACGTAAGGATTTATCCTGATCCGTCTCTCGAGTGGATAGACTTACTTCTTCTCTTGTTCTGGGGCGACTGGTTCACTGGTGACGGTTTCTCCCGTTGCAGCCGAAACTGGCGCGGCGCCGTTTCCGGCGTCGGCAAGCTCGGTTTTGGCAGGGGTCTCGACGGACGGGAGTCCGTTGCCGGTGCTTCCGTTGGCGCCGAGCCGCTTGCCGAGCATCTCGCCCAGGTTGACGCCGGTCACCGCCTGGAACATGCCGTTGACCGCAGGCATGAGGTTCATCACGTCGCGTGAGACCTTGCCGGCCACGCCTCCATCCTCGCCGGTGCCGATGTAGGTGACCTGGCCGATCCGGGCGAAAGACTGGCCAAGCTCGTGGGCAATCTGCGGCATGACCTGGAACGCCTGCTGAATGATGGCCGGCTCGCCTTGCTTGTTGAGTGCCTCGGTACGCGCTTCCAGCGCCTCCGCCTCGGCTAGTCCGCGGGCACGAATGGCGTCTGCCTCCGCGCTCCCTGTTTCACGTAGCCGAATCGCTTCGGCGTTGGCACGGGCTTCCCCTTCGAGGCGCATCTGCTCTGCCTCGGCATGCGCTCTGGCACGGACCGCAGCCGCTTCACCTTCCGCCTGGACCTGGGTGGCGCGAGCGCGAGCCTCCGCCGGCCGCTGCACCTCTGCTACCAACTCGGCGGCTTTGCGCTCCGCCTCGGCCGTCTGTACGTCCTTCTGGCGCTGTGCGCGCAGCAGGTCGGTCTGCGTGGTCTGCTCGACCAGCTTGCGCTGCGCTTCCGCCTTGGCAATGTCACCGGCCATGTCGGCCTGCGCCTGGGCGGCGGCGGTCGATTGCCGGAACTCGGCCTTCTTGAGATCGAGATCGCGCTGTGCCGCCGCCTCGGTGGCAGCCGCCTGGGTGCGCGCCACCGCGGTCTGCTGGTCAGCCTCGGCTTGAGCCTGAGCGGCTTCACGCTGCGTCTGCGCGCGGCGAATGGCGACGTCACGCTGCGCGTCGGCTTCCGCGATATCGGCGGCGCGCTGATTGGCGGCAATCATGGGACGTGAGAGGTTCGCGATGTATCCGCTGTCATCGTTCACGTCTTTGATGGTGAAGGAGACGATCTCCAGGCCCAGTGTGTCCAGGTCGCTGGCAACGGTATCGCGCATGCGGGCTGAGACCATATCCGGCTCTTTCACCAGCTGCTCCACGGTGAGCTGACCTACGATGCCACGAAGATGGCCCTCCATCAGCTGGCGGATCATGCCCTCACGCTCGTCCTGGCGCTTGGACAGGAATTGGTTGGCGGCGCGCCTGATCTTGGCTTCCTCATTCTCCACCTTGAGCTGGGTAACGGCCTCGATTTTGACCGGTATACCCTGCTGGGTGTAGAGATCGGCGCGCGGGATGAGATCAAAGGAAAGGAGCTCAAGGGAGAACTCTTGCGCGCTCTGGAAGAGCGGCAGAACAACCGTACCTCCGCCCACCACGACCTTGGTGCCGCCACGGCCGTACACGATCAACGCCCGGTTCGGTCCAACCTTGCGGTAGAGTGAGCCCAGCAAGGAGACGATGGCGATCAGCCCGACGACGATGATGGCGACGATAATCAAAGTTCCAATTGGCATTTACTTTTCCTCCAATGGGTCCAGGGGTTCGACGAAAGCGACTCCCTCTTCGCGGCGTGTGATCACGACCTGGGTGCCGCGGGGAATAGTCGCCTTAGGATCTTCCGCCCTGGCGATGACGTTTCGAGCCAGGCCCTCGAGGGTGTAGCTCACCTGGCCGCTACTGCCGGGACGAATAGTGGCATTGATCTCTCCGATGGCACCCTCGGCCGTGGCGGAAAGCGGTGGAACGGAGGCACGCACAAACGCGTCCATCAGGGCGCGGATAGCGATGGCCCCGGCCAGTCCGGCCGCGATGGCGATGGGCAATGCAAAGGCGGAGCCTCCGGCAAGGAGGCCGGCACCGCCGAACAGCAGCGCAAAGCCACCAAGCGTCAGCGGTGAAAGCCAGGAAAGGGCCCAGACCATGGAGCCGCGCATCGCACTGCCGGCGCTATGGCCACCGGCATGTCCCTGGCCGGCGGGAGCGTGTCCCGTATGACCATGTCCTAGGTGGACGTGACCATTGCCCGCATGGACGTGCCCGGCATGACCCGCACCTCCATGACCAACACCGTGCCCTGCCCCCAGCAGGGCCATGGTGACGCTCAACAGAGCTCCGCCCACCAACATGACGAGATAGACGGTGTTCATGGATTCCTTCTATACATTCCAATGCCGGAATGCGCCCGTAGTGTACACCACTAGCCGAAGAAACTGCATGAGAAACGGCAACTGCTGGTAGCTACTTCAAGGTAGCTGCTCCACCTGCAGTTACGGACAAATAGGGCCATGCCACTCGTTACGAGGGACTAATTGCCTTAACCGTTGCCCTTTCCGCGTGCGGTGGATTGGCCTCCGCACCTCCACCGCTTCCGACCGCGACCTCGCTGCCACCAACTGCGGCGCCTGCACAACAGGCGCCGGCGTCATCAGTGCCACTCACTGGATAGGCAGGGCCTCCGCCCTGCCTACCCGCTTCTTCTACTGCAAGACCGAACGACTGAACACGCGGACAGAAAGAATCGTCGTGAGGATGGCGAAGAGGGCCACGACGCCGAGACTGAGCGCGGCCATCTCGGTCGTGTTCGACAGTCCCCAGATGTCGTGGAGGCCGGTGCCACGGTGGTCGAGGAAGGCGTAGCGAATCAGGGCGAGGGCGTGGGTCAGAGGAAGGACTTTTGCGATCACCAAGAGCCCGGTGGGGAGGGTCGTGATGGGAAAGAGCGAACCTGCAAAGAACCAGGGCACAATCGCGATTGCCGGGACGGCGCCGATGTAGCTTTCCTGGCTGGGCGCCCGATTGGCCAGTGTTTCGGCAATGCCGTACATCCCGATGGTTAGAAACAGCACAGCTCCAACGAACCAGAGTATCCCGCTCCCATCGACGTTGAATTTGGCACCGCGCAGGGCCGCCGCTCCCACCAGAACGACGATCTGTAATGCGGTCAGCATGACCGCTACTGTCAGATTGCTGAGCGGGATGAGCTGGCGGCGCATGGGAGCCGTCAGCAGCTCCCGCTGAGCGCCGGCCTGACGATCGACGATGACTCCCACGCCGGAAAACATGGTGTTGATGGGGATGAGCAGGCCGACCGTGGCCAGGGCGATGAACGTCATGTAGTCGATACCGCCGTGGAGTGTCCCAACCACCGAGCCCAGGGCCGGAGCGATGACGAGAGCAAACAGGACCGGCGTCACCAGCGGGACGACGACCTCGCGGGGAGTGTGAGCGCTCAGCGTCATGCGCCGGCGAGACAGAGTGAGAAGTGCAGTTGTGTTTGACATGGTGAAATTTCCTTTGTGTTGCTCATGCGTGATCATGAGCCTTGTTGTGTTACTGGGAATAAGGGTGGGCCGCCACGCGGGGACGGCCTCTACGAGGATCGTGGCTACGCGGCGGTCGTCGATTGGCCGCCGGTGAGACGTAGGTAGACGTCGTCGAGCGTCGGGCGGCGTGCCGAGAGTGCAGCCAGGGACAGATTCAGGCCGCCGATGCCGGCCAGCGCCTCGGAAACCGGCGAGCCATGCAGGGGCAGCGTCACCATCGAGCCGATGGCGTACGCGCCGTCGACGGCCAGGCCCGTTCTCCGTAGCTCGCCAAGAGCATGCTGGACGTCGCCGTCGACCCGCATTTCCACCACCTCATCGCCCAGCTCGGCGAGCAGAGCGGACGGTGTATCGAGCGCTACGACGCGTCCGTCGTGCATGACGGCGACACGGTCACACAGGCGCTCGGCCTCGTCGAGATAGTGGGTGGTCAGCAGGACGGTCACACCGGCCTGTTCGCGCAAACCGGCGATGACGTCGAGCAGCTCATAACGGATACGTGGATCGAGGCCCACTGTGGGCTCATCCAGGAAGAGGACCCGTGGCTCTGACACAAGCGCGCGAGCGATCTCCAGCCGCCGTCGCTGGCCGCCGCTGTAGGTCGAGACCGGTCGATCGATGATGTCGGCCAGACCGAAGGCTCCGGCAAGATCGACGATCTTCGACCTGGCGCTGCCGGCCGGAACATTCCACAGCCGTGCATGCAGCATGAGATTGGCCCTTCCCGACAGGGCGCGGTCGACAACCGGATCTTGAAACACCACACTGCTCACCCTGCGGGCACCGATCGGATCGGCGGAAACGTCGATCCCGGCCAGACGCGCGGTGCCTTCGTCGGGAATGACGGTTGATGTGAGCATGCCGATGGTGGTGGATTTGCCCGCGCCGTTCGGGCCGACCAGGCCAAAGATCTCACCCTGGGCGACATCGAAGCTCACGCCCTTCACCGCCTCGACGCCACCGGGGTACGTCTTCCGCAGACCGCGCACGACAATGGCTTTCTCGCCGGTCAAACGCGCGTCATCGGAAGACTCCATCTTCTCCTGGACTTCATCTGATATATCGAGCAATCGTATGGACATTGGATTTGTCCCTCCTTGAAACTTGGTCTGCCTGGGGGACGAAACAACCACCCGAAGTGTGACCGGATAGAGTTTCGCACCGGGTCACGTGCCGGCTGCCACCGTCTGTCACACATTTGCCGCCGCCTTCGTCTCATTGATGAAAGGCGGAAAGATAAGAGAAATGACGACACACGAACGCGATCTACTGGCGGAGCAGTTCGAGCAGAATAGGGCTCATCTGCGCGCCGTGGCCTACCGCATGCTGGGCTCAATGAATGAGGCCGAGGATGCAGTCCAGGAGTCGTGGTTTCGCCTGGAGCGGACTGACGAGGAGGCAATTCAGAACCTTCGTGCCTGGCTGACCACAGTGGTCGGACGGGTCTGCCTCGATATGCTGCGCACGCGTCGCTCGCGCCACGAATATTCTCCGGAAGATTGGCGGCCCGAGCCGATCGTGGTCAGCGGAGAGGGCAACAATCCGGCGGAAGAGGTCGAGCTGGCGGACTCGCTCGGACTCGCACTCCTGGTCGTGCTGGAGACGCTGTCTCCCGTGGAGCGACTCGCTTTCGTGCTGCACGATGTGTTCGGCGTCGAATTCGACGAGATCGCCACCATCGTGGGCAAGTCGCCGGTCGCAGCCCGTCAGCTGGCCAGCCGCGCGCGGCGGCGCGTGCGCGCCGATGCACGGGTGCCCGAGGGAGACGTTAACGAGCAGCGGCAGGTGGTCGATGCATTTCTGGCCGCTTCGCGCTCTGGAAGCTTCGAGGGACTGGTAGAAATTCTGGATCCGGATGTCGTGTTCCGGTCAGATCGCGGTCCAGATGGACGGCTGACGCCGATGGTGTTCAGAGGAAAGACCGCGGTCGCGAGCCAGATTCTGGCCCAGGGGTCGCGTCTTGCTCACCTGGCAAGACCAGCGATCGTCAATGGAGCTGCAGGCGTCGTGGTACGCACCGAGAATCAGATAATCGGTATCGTCGGCTTCACCGTGGCAGGTGGGCGTGTAGTCGCCATCGACCTGAGTAGCGATCCGGACAGGATCAGCTCATACGTCGAACGCATGAATTGACCCGGCTCCCTTACACGCGGATATCGGTGCCTGTGAGTACGCTGTCCGGCATCGGGTGCCATACAGATACGCAGCTACCAGCCCCAACCGTTTCTTGTTCTGGTGCACAGTGGCGTGAAACTAGAGCAGATTAAGGAGAGGAGGGTCGGATGACAGAGCAGGGAGCCGTTGCGCTGGTCACCGGTGCGGGGCAGGGGATCGGGAGGGAGATCGCCATCGAGCTGGGGCGACGGGGCTATATGGTCGTCGCCAACGATCTGCGACATCCCCACGAGACGCTTCGCGAGCTTCGAGATATGGGAGCACACTCCCTCCCCGCTCCCTGCGACGTGGCCGACGAGGAGGCGGTAACGTTTATGGTGACCAGCGTGTTTAGCGCAGTGGGACACGTCGACGTGCTGGTTAACAACGCAGGCATCAGCTTCCAGCGCCGTGCCGAGGAGAC
>DASVZE010000194.1:0-4152 GCA_036391775.1 Chloroflexota bacterium
GGCGACGGTGGTGATTCCTGTTTACATCGGATTGTTCCTTGCAAGTCTCGGTTTGCTGCGTGATGCCAGGCAGGGTGAGTGGTGGGTCTTTTTTGCCCTGGTAACGACCTGGGCGTACGACACTGGAGCATACGCATCCGGCCGTCTCTTTGGACGTCACCCCTTCATGGCACATGTAAGCCCCAAGAAGACGGCCGAGGGCGTGGCTGGTGGCCTGGTGACAGCTACCGTAGCGGGCACGTTTGCGGCCCCTGTCATCGGCATCCAGCTCTGGCAGGCGTTGCTCCTCGGACTTCTCGCAGGTGCTGTGGCGCAAGCTGGCGACCTCCTTGAATCGATGGTCAAACGAAACGGTAACGTCAAGGATTCCGGCGCCATCATCCCGGGACACGGCGGATTGCTCGACCGCATTGATAGCCTGCTTTTTGTAGCACCGTTCTTTCTCCTGATGGCATTTGCACTGAGCTATGGCCCGTAACGTCGTCCTCCTTGGAAGCACAGGGTCCATTGGGCGCCAGACTCTGGAGGTCGCCGATGAACTTGCCGGCGAGATTCGTATTTACGGTCTCATGGCCCATCGCAACCTTGAATTGCTGGAAGCCCAGGTTGCTCGCTATAAGCCCGCGTTTGTGATGCTGGCTGGAGATGACATAACCGGACGATATGTCGCCGGTGAGCCGGTCATTGCGGGAGATATGGCGGTTGCCGAGGCCGTCAGTCGGCCGGAAGTCGACCTTGTCGTGGTGGGAACGGCGGGCAAAGGCGGACTCTTGCCCACGCTAGCTGCCCTTAGGGCGGGCAAGCAGGTGGCTGTAGCCAACAAAGAGACACTTGTCATGGCCGGCGATGTCATTCGCTCGGCCATGCAGGACGGAGGAGGTACGCTGATTCCCATCGACAGTGAGCACAGCGCCATTTGGCAGTGTCTGCAGGGCGAAGATCTGCGCTCCATCGAACGGCTGACTTTGACAGCCTCCGGTGGTGCTCTGCGCCACTTAGCCGGCCCCGCGCTGGAAGCAGTGACGCCGGAGCAGGCGCTTCGCCACCCCACATGGTCAATGGGCCGGAAGATAACGATCGATTCGGCGAATCTCATGAACAAAGGTCTGGAGGTTATCGAGGCCCACTGGCTCTTCGACGTCGAATATGACGCGATCGAGGTCGTGCTGCATCCCGAAAGCATCGTTCATTCTCTTGTCACTTTTGACGATAGCTCGACTAAAGCGCAGCTTGGACCGCCGGACATGCGATTGCCAATTCAATACGCGCTGACTCACCCCGAGCGGCGAAGAAACGTTCTGCAGCGGCTGGATCTGGCCTCTACTGGAGCGTTGCATTTCGAGTCGATCGATTATTCTCGCTATCCCGCTCTAAAAATTGCCATTCAAGCCGGAAAGGAGGGCGCAACGTATCCTGCCGTTCTGTGCGGCGCGGACGAGGTCGCGGTGGATGCCTTTTTGCACGGACGGATCCGATTCACCGACATTCCTCGCGTGGTCGAAGACGCCCTCCAGCAGCACATACCTTGCCGGTCTCCCGACCTCGCGGATATACTTGAAGCCGATAGATGGGCGTGCGTCACGGGTGCCCGTCTTGTTTCTCGTTTAGAGACACGTTCTTGACACTCGGCCTCGGCATACTTACCTTTGTAGTCGTCCTTGCCGTGCTAATACTTGTGCACGAGCTTGGGCATTTCACCTTTGCCAAAATCATGGGTGTTCGGGTCGAGGAGTTCGGCCTGGGCTTTCCTCCCAGGATGAAATGGTGGCGGCGGAATGGAACCGTGTATTCCATCAACGCCATTCCTATTGGCGGTTTCGTCAAGATGCTGGGGGAAAACGGCGACCAGCAGTCCGCCGACAGCTTTGGATCAAAAGCACCGTGGCAGCGTCTCATGATCTTGCTCGCCGGGCCCGGCATGAACCTGATGCTTGCCCTTACCATCTTCTTCTTTGTCTTTCTCGCCGGCGCGCCTCGTGGACTGACGGTGGTCACTGCGGTGAACCGTGGTAGCCCCGCTGCACTGGCAGGCCTTCGTATCGGTGACCGCATCGTCCAGGCAAATGGACAGCCTGTTACGTACCTCGACCAGCTGCAAACTGTAACCAGCGGGAATCTGGGCCAGCGCATACCGCTTCGTGTCCTGCGAGGGAGGCACATTGTCGACACGACGCTTGTACCGCGGGTCAATCCGCCGAAGAATCAAGGTCCGATGGGTGTCGTGCTGGGCGATACGGTTAATTACAGTTATGGGCCGGGCCATTCGTTGCAACTGGCGGTACGTCAGGTGGGCATCATGGTCGCCAGCATCCCACTCCTCATCCAAAGTGTTCAGCAACACGGGGGGAACGGCGTCTCGGGACCGATCGGGATCGCACATATCACGACCCAGGTGGTACATGATGAGCCGCAGCAAGGTTTTGGCTCAATTCTCGAGTTTGTCGCTCTGCTGAGTGCTAATCTCGGTGTATTGAATCTCCTTCCGATTCCAGCGCTTGACGGTGGCCGGATCGTCTTTGTGCTGATTTCGTGGATCAGGCGACGCAATCTCGATCCCGAGGTTGAGGGTTTGATCCACCTGGTCGGCATGGCCGTTCTGTTGTTACTTATTACCCTGGTCTCCTATCACGACCTTCTGCAGTGGATCGGCGGGGGCAGTTTCTAGTCCCGCGAACCAACTGGCTCCTAGACGGACAGGGGGTTGTTTACATAACATGAGATCCGGCACGCGAGTGCCGGCAACAGAAGGGGAAGGACATGTCCAGATACCTGATTACCGGAGGAGCGGGCTTCCTCGGCATTAATCTCACACGTTTTCTGCTCAATCGAGAAAACGAGGTCGTCAGCCTCGATATTGCGCCGTTTGAGTATCCGGACGTCCGGTCGCGCATCACCGAGATACAGGGCGATATACGAGATCGAGACGTGGTTGCCCGCGCTATACACGGTGTGGACATTGTTGTTCACACCGCGGCCGCGCTTCCCCTTTACAGTGAAGAGCAAATTCGGACAACCGACGTGGACGGTACCCGCAACTTGCTTGAGGCAGCGCACGGGGCGGGAGTGAAGAGGTTCATCCACATCTCATCGACCGCCGTGTACGGGATACCGGATCATCATCCGCTCTATGAGGACGACCCGCTGATCGGTGTAGGTCCATATGGAGAGTCGAAGATTGAAGCGGAACGCATGTGTCTGGAGTACCGGGGGCGTGGCATGTGCGTCACCATCTTGCGGCCCAAGTCCTTTGTCGGTCCGGAACGGCTTGGCGTTTTCGCATTGCTGTACGATTGGGCGTACACCGGTCATGACTTCCCAGTCTTGGGGCGCGGCACGAATCGCTATCAGCTGCTGGATGTTGAGGACCTGTGCGAGGCTATCTATCTGTGTGCCACAAAGGAACGGGACGCGGTCAACGACACGTTCAACATAGGAGCGGCCGTTTTTAGCACCTTGGCCGAGGACTATCAGGCAGTTCTTGACTATGCTGGGCACGGTAAGAAGGTGCGACCGATTCCACTGGTCACTCCCGCCATCTGGGTCTTGCGGGTGCTCGAGCGCTTCAATCTTTCGCCGCTTTACAAGTGGGTCTATGAAACGGTGGCGAAGGACTCATATGTCTCGATTGACAAGGCACGCGAAATACTTGGCTATGAGCCCAGGTACTCTAACAAGCTCGCTCTGGTGCGGAATTACGTCTGGTACGTGAATCACCTGAGTGAGTTCCAGGCCACTTCCGGCGTTTCCCACCGGGTTCCATGGAAACAGGGCGCTCTGCAAGCTGCCAAGGTACTGTTCTAAATAGGCTTAGAGCCTGGCTACTTGTCATAACGCTTTTCCCTGAAGGCGCACCGTGCTGTTTACCTGCACGCTCTACGTATACATCGCCCTGTCAATTCACACAGTCACTCCCGGCGAACCGCGTGGAGACCAGTCAGCCACCGACACGCAGCTTGCGCCGTAGACACGAATCGTCATTGAAACCAGAATGGCCGCGCTGCTTGAGGCCCGACCTGGATCTATCTGGTTCGCTTATTAATGTCACTGCGGCCGCCGCGTCGGATTTGACGCCGCCAAAATTGCCGTTGCAGCCGTACTTACTGCTAGATTCGATGCGCCACTGAGCTATCAGGCTCAAAATGGCGTAAAATA
>DASVZE010000195.1:0-24931 GCA_036391775.1 Chloroflexota bacterium
TACGAGGTGTAGAACTCCGATCGCCCCGTCATTGCCCCGACAACACTTGGCACGTAATGGTGATACGCTCCCGCACCAAGAAATGATGGACGGTGTTCCAGGTCTTGATTCTGCTCGGCGAGCGAATCGATCAGTCTCTGAACCTCCATCTCACTGAGTCCCTTTGGGATCTGGGGAGGGCCGCTGCGAAGCTCATTCGGCACATTGGCGAACAGGTCTTCCATGCTCGAGACACCTATGACCTTCAGCATCTCCTCTCGCTCATGTGAGGTGTGCGGCAGATACGACATCAATGGCGCTCCGCCGTGCTGCGTTCATATGCGTCTGCATCTAAAAGGTCGTCATACGCGCTCGGATCGACTGGCCGAATCCGTGCAATCCAGCCTTTCCCGTACGGGTCCTCATTGACCAGAGCGGGGTTTTGGTCCAGATCGGTATTGACCTCGCTCACTTCCCCGGCCAGTGGACAGTTCAAATCAGACACGGCTTTGACCGACTCAATCTCGCCAAACGGTTCTTTCTGGCTATATTCCTTGCCGGGCTCAGGTAGTTGCAGATAAACCACATCACCTAGCTGCTCGGCGGCAAAGGCGGTGATTCCACACACCACCGTGTCACCTTCACGCCGCACCCACTCGTCGGTTTCCGTGTAGCGCAGATCATCCGGGAGTTGTGTCGTCACGGCGCTACCTCCTCTCGTCTATACATCGGCTTGCGGACAACTCTGCCCGGGTGCCGCTGTCCGCGTACTTCAATATCAATGTCATTACCTGTTCTATTTTGATCCCTCCGCACGTATCCCAGAGCGATACCGCGCTCAAACGTGGGGGAGAAAGTTCCGCTCGTTATCTCGCCTATCTGCTCCGCGTCTTTCCATATCGCGCAGTGAGCACGTGGAATGCTGCGATCGAGCATCTCGAGCGCCGACATACGGCGATCCACACCCAACCGCTTCTGTTCTTCCAGAACGTCTCGACCAATGAACGGCTGATCTCGAAATTTGACGGTCCAGCCCAGTCCGGCCTCGATAGGAGAGGTTGTCTCGTCGATGTCGTTCCCATATAGCATGTACCCGGCTTCGAGGCGCAGAGTGTCCCGCGCGCCCAGTCCGACAGGCTTCAGTCCTTCCGCTTCTCCGCGGTCTAGCAGCTTGTTCCAGAGGTGTGGCGCATGCTCGGGTGACACGTAGAGCTCGAACCCATCCTCACCGGTATAGCCTGTCCTGGACACAATGGCGGATATGCCCGCCACATTAGCTCGTGTGAAGTGGTAGTAAGCAACCCCCTCCAGGCCAGTCTCCGCAAGGTCCTGCACGATGCCCGCGGCTCGCGGGCCCTGAACTGCTACCAAAGCGGTCTCATCACCGCGGTCCTCGATCTGAACGTCACCGTCGATGTTATTGCGAATCCAGGTCAGATCCTTTTCGATGTTGGATGCATTGACGACCAGCATGAGGTGGTCAGGAAAGCGATACACGAGGAGATCGTCGACGATGCCTCCCTCCGGGAAGCACATCGGCGTGTAGCGCACCTGGTACGCCTCCAGACCACGGATGTCGTTCGTGACGAGCCGGTCGATCTGGGACACTGCGTCGGGCCCCCATACTCGAAACTCCCCCATGTGGGAGAGATCGAACATCCCCGCTGCCCGTCTCACGGCCCTGTGCTCCTCGAGGATACTCGAGTACTGGAGGGGCATGAGAAATCCCGCAAAGGGCACAACGCGGGCACCCATTTCTACGTGCTCATGATAGAGCGCGGTCTTTTTCTCCAACCTCCCGTCCCCTCGGCCAGTCGCACAGCCCCTCATACTACATTCTCGGGCTGGATGATTGGCTCTCCGCTAGTCGGTTCCTGCCGCTAACGTTGCGTCGGGGTGACCGAGGGATTTGGTAGAGACGTCGCGACCGGGGTAGACGGTGTCGCCGAAACAGTCGCCTCAACTGGAGTGGGCGTCGGCGTGGAGGGAGGCGGAGCGATGTAGGTCCACAGAACGCTCGGGGTGGAAAGTCCGCCGCATGCCGTCATGGCCGTTATGTCGATCTCGTAGCTTGCTCCCGGGTTGGTTTTTGTAAGTGAGTAACGATGATCGGGGACAAGTCCGTCAAACATGACCCGGTCCGTTGTCCCGTGGCGAATCACTCTCACGTGAAAAGACACGTCGTTCTTGCCCGGCTGCCATGTCCACGTCAAGCTCGAATCCGTTCCAAAGGTAGGACGAATCTGTGACACCGCACCGGGTAAGGCGCAGGGCTCGACGGCAAGAGCCATGCGCGCGAAGTAACCCCACGCGCGATTAAACTCCACCCATGAATATCGCCTGCGAGCCCTTATCCATGGATCTTGCACGATGACGGTCGATGCATCGTATCCAACCATCAGAACCGCGTGCTCCCAGGGAACCAGAAAGAATTGAGTCCCATTTGACCACTCGAGGCGTGGCACTTCGTGCTTCAGGTTGTAGGTGATCCACGTTACGACGGGCCACCCACGGTCGATATACGTTCGCAATGTCTCGTCTGTGGCATAGGTCAATACGTCACTACCGTATCCGTAACGCAGGAGGGCTCGGTGCAAGGGCGCCGCGTAGACCCCGTAGTTCACCAATGTTGTACCCTGCTCACCACTGGGATCTCCCCGGAAACCAATGTTCGGGTTCGGGTTCCGGGGTATCGCGCGCATCAGCTGCGTTTCTGTGATCAGGGCGCGCGTTCCCATGCTGACCGCGGAGGCCTCGCACGTCAGTGAATGCTGTTGCTTGAGTAAAGGAAATCCCGGTAGGAAGGCGGAAGTCGCGCTTCCAGATACGCGGTTGGGAAACGCGATATACACAGACAGAAGGAGTACGGCAGTCAGTAATCGAACGGGTCGCGGCATAGAAACCTACGGGAACGCCGTAGCATAGCATAGTGGTTCGCCGCGCGCGAGGGTCGCCGCGTAACACACGAAGGAGATTCGAAGATGTCGGAAGCAATCGAAGGAAGCACAGCACCGGACTTCACATTGCATCGCTCGGGCGGAGGCGACGTGCACCTGCAGGATCTTCGAGGGAAGCACGTCGTGCTCTACTTCTATCCCAAGGACGATACGTCAGGGTGCACACGGGAAGCGTGTGGATTTCGCGATCGTCATGTCGATCTCGAAAGCAGGGATGCGGTTGTCCTGGGTGTTAGCCGTGACTCCGTTGCATCACATAACAGCTTCGCGCAGAAGTACAATCTTCCTTTTCAGCTCCTGTCTGATCCCGATCACCGGGTAGCAGAGGCGTACGGTGTGTGGAAAGAAAAACGTAGTTTCGGGAAGACCTATATGGGGATCGAGCGCAGCACATTTCTCATCAGTCCGGAGGGAATTATCACGCGAGCCTGGCGCGGGGTGAATCCTGACAAGCACGCCGACGAGGTGCTCGCGGCCCTTTCCTGACCGCGTTCGTATACTCGGACTATGACTCTCTTTGAGACTCTTGAGCGCAAGATTCGGGATGAGGTACCGTGTGCTCTGGCGACAGTCGTGTCGGGCCCGGAGCATGTCGGGAGCAAGCTGCTCGTCGACCTCGACGGGAAGGTGTCGCAGTCTGACTTGCCGGATGTTCTGAAGTCGCCGGTGCGGGAGGACGCGCAGCGCCTGCTGTCACAGGGAAAGTCTCAAACTCTGACGTACGACCTTCCCCATGGAGAGTACGCAGTCTTTATCGACGTCTATCCCGTTTTGCCCCAGCTGGTCGTTATCGGCGCCACTGACACCGCTATCCACCTGTCCAGCTTCGGTAAGGCACTGGGATATCGGGTTATCGTGACCGATGCGCGCGCCGCATTTGCCCGGCGGGAACGATTCCCCTCGGCAGAGAGAGTGCTAAAAGGCTGGCCACAGGACGTTCTGCCGACGCTGCGCCTCGATGAATCGACATATGCAGTACTGCTGAGTCATGACCCCAAGTTTGACGAACCAACGCTGGACATACTCCTTCCTTCCTCTGTGCGTTACATCGGAGCCATCGGCAGCAGATCCACTCAGGAACAGCGATTTGCGCGATTGCGCGCTGCCGGTTACACCGAAGAGCAGCTGAACCGCGTCCACGGGCCTATCGGTCTCGATCTTGGCGGCCGGAGCCCCGAAGAAACGGCGCTTGCTATCCTGGCAGAAATCACTGCCGTGCGCTATGGAAGATCAGGCAGCTTCATGCGCCGGACCAAACCGGCTGCCGCAAAAGCATTGAGTTGAAGCCGTTTGCCCTTGCGCCATCCGACGTGACGGCGGAGGCCGTACGTGGGGCGGTTTTGTGCCACGATGTGATTGCCGTAGGTGAAACCGGACGCGTCCGATTGCGCAAAGGATTGATACTCCAATCCGAGCATGTAGCCGCTCTGAAGACCTTCGGTAGCGATATTCACCTTCTGGCCCTCGAGCCCGGTGACGTGCACGAAGACGCGGCGGCGATCCGTCTGGCCCGAGCGGTCGCCGGGCCCGGAGTGCGGCTCACGGACCCGGTCGAGAGTCAGGTTCATATGCGAGCCGAGTTTCGTGGGTTGTGCGAGGTGGACTTTTCCTCATTGCTGCCTATCAACTGCCTTCCGGATATTTCGGTCTTCACTGTCTACGATGGTCAGCCGGTCGACGAAGGAAAGGCTGTGGGCGCTTGCAAGGTCACCCCGCTCGCGATTCCGGATGAGATCCTGCGGCAAGCTGAACAGATTGCACATGACCGAGCCCCCATAGTCACCGTTCGTCCCTTTACCGGGGCATCGGTCGGAGTCGTGGTGCGGGAACGTATCGCGGGAACCGCGCGCCAGCGGTTTCAGGAAGCAATCACGCGCAAGCTTCGCTGGTTCGGGTCCGATGTCGCAGGCATTGCCTACCTGCCGGACGATGTGGACGACATCGCTGGAGCATTCACGCATTTTGCCGGTGGCGGCGTGGGACTAATTCTTGCGGCCGGCGTGAACTCCACGGACCCACTCGATCTCACGCTCCAGGCATTGGAACGCGTGGGGGCGGTAACGGAGCGACGGGGCGTGCCCGCCCATCCCGGGAGTACGTGCTGGCTCGCGTACATCGACAACGTACCGGTCTTCGGCCTCGCGCTCTGCGGCATGTTTTCGAAAAACACGGTGCTGGACCTCGTCTTGCCGCGATTCCTCATCGGGCGCAGAATTACGTCCGAGGAGCTTGCGCGTCTGGGCCACGGTGGTCTGCTCAGCAAAGAAATGGCGTTCCGTTTTCCTCCTTACGAAGAGCTGACCGGCGATTGACGTCATAACCTCCGCAACCCGCACGGCACAGAATCTGCACTAAGAAGGGTCGAACCCCAATCGGTCAAGAAGCCGGAGATACTATGCGTGAGCGAGAAGGACTATGTCGTTGCTAGAGATGATGGGCGAAGAAGTGATCGCCGAGGAACGACTGGAAGAGTACTTCGCCGACCTTTACAAAGTGACCTGCGTGAGCGAGCGCTCAGGGTCGTCGGAACGGCACGTCGCGGCCGTGCGAACGACGTACATCGTCGACTGGGAACAGCTCGTCCATCTCCTTGAGGACTACGGTGGATTCGGAGAGGACATCGTGGGGGTCGTCCCCGTGACGGCGTCGGAGTCCGCGGTTATGAGAGCCACCCCGTTCGGAGACTATCGTCTGGCGCAATCATAGCCGGCAGCAACGGTTACTGTACCTGAAGGTCGGGCGGTAGCGCAGCAAGTCCTGCTGGACTCAGCCTTCCCTCCCTCAGTAAACGCGCTGCTGCCTTTCTATTTGTCTCGGACCAGTTGCTACCTTTGCGCCTGGGCGTGAACCGGATGGCGTACCGTTCGCTGTCGATGGACCGAATTTTCCCGTCTATCCATCCGAAGCAGAGAGCGGTTTCGATCGCTCCCGTTAGATCGGGGCCGGGTTTGCCAACTGCTTTCTTGTAGAAGACCAACCAGAGCTCAGGCTCTACTTCATGGTTGGCCTGCAACCACTCCCGGAACGTGTCCGTGGAGGAAACTTCGAGACGTTTACCTCTAATCACACTCCTATAATCAGGTCCCCACCACAGCCTGATCCAGCGGAAGGACGCGCCATGTCGCGAAAAGGTTCTCTCACAGTTATTTGCGGCCCCATGTTTTCAGGCAAGTCACGGGAGCTTATTCGACTCATTCACATTGCAGAGATTGCGGGCCAAACAACTGCCATCTTCAAGCCGCGCATCGACACTCGCTACCATCACAGTGACATCGCTTCGCACGACGGCTTACGCAGACAGGCAAAAAGCGTTGAAACCGGGCACGAGATCGTGGCGGTGCTTTCCGACGTACCGCGTCTTCCCGACGTGGTGGGGATAGACGAGGGCCAGTTCTTTGATCGAGGCCTGACGGCTGTCTGTCTTTGGCTGGTGGATCGTGGCCGCCGGGTCGTCGTGGCTGGACTGGACCGCAATTTCCGGGGTGAGCCGTTTGGAAGTATGCCGGAGCTGCTCGCCTGCGCCGACGAGGTTCTCAAGTTGCGCGCGGTTTGCATGCGTTGTAAAGATCCCCGCGTGACGGCTGTGCTCCCGCAACGTCTGATCGACGGCGTCCCCGCACCGTACGACAGTCCTGAAGTCCTGGTAGGCGGAGCCGAACTCTACGAAGCTCGCTGTCTCAATTGTCATGAAGTTCCCGGAAAGCCAGATTTTTCATCAAGCTTGCAGGGTGTCCTGCTGAACGGCTAACCGATTTAGAGGTCCTTTTGCCGGCTCCTGATCTCGGCCAGTGTTGGCGATAGATCGATGCGCCCGGACTGAATGCGCTCGACGAGGTCTGCGGGAATCTCCGTCATATGGGTTGCTAGACCATTTGATTCAACGATCAAACTCGTGATGGCCAGAGATTCGTCGTCCACCACAAGACGTTCTAGGTCTCCGACATCTCCATCCTGAGCGGCCACGACCGTCTTATCGCCGATAACCGCTGATCCCGCAGGAACGTTCCGCCAGACCTCGACAATTGGGGTGAAGGCAATGGTCGTAATGCCCTGCGCAGCGCCTACCGGAGGAACGTTCGGCACGTCGACGAATTCTTGCTTGTAATCAGCAGACTCAATGTCGTCTGCCACATCGGCTGGAGGCGGAGCGACATTCTGGCTGTATGCGTATGGCTCGAGCGAATGGAGCTGCGTTTCATCCATCCGCAACGAGACCGCGTCATCGTCTGCGGCCGCGACAAATTCTGCCGGCACGATGACGGCACGCCCGTCGAAACCTGACTCCTGAACCACGAGTGAGAGAACTTTCTTAGTCGCGCTATCGCACACAATGTGGCGTAGCTCACCGAGCGACGGACCGTCTACCTGCCTCACATCGCTCAACAGATGTAGCTCCATATCTCACACCTCTTTTCAAACGCTTCTCCTCATAGTAGGTCGCGCGGGCAGTATCAAAAGCTCAGAGCACAAAAGAGGCTTTACTTCCTGAAGAGACGCCACGCATCTTTGCGGGCACGCGATGCTTGCCGGAACTCTGCCTGGAAACTGGCAAAACCGGAGCCGAACAACCGGATCGAACGTGCAAAGTCTTGCCCGACGTGCGGTTGTACTCGCCGAGAGAGCAGGCTTACCGGCACTCTTTGGTACGTGCATTGATATACTGAATGCGGCAATGAGCCGGCTTCTGGCCGGCTTTCTTACCGTTCACGGTCTGGCCAAGAGACGGTCTGTTTCTCGAGAAAGCAGCACGATCCGTCGAAAGGGAGCGTGGAGAGGTCGCCTAGTCCGGCCTAGGGCGCGGCACTGGAAATGCCGTAAGGCGCAAGCCTTCGTGGGTTCGAATCCCACCCTCTCCGCCACTCCTCGCCGACGACTTCTTTCCCGTATTCGTCTCGGCGGACCCGTCAGTGGACCTATCGGAACTTCCCCACCGCCCAGGGACAGGCCAAACCTGGTTCGTAGACGCCGTCTACAGGCAACCGCAGGGTCGTGCCGTTCAATCGGCGTGTCGTCACCCAAGGACCTCTTGCCACCACTCGCGGTCCGGGCGGAACGGCTCGGCGGGCCGGCCGGTCGCGTCAGTGTCGAACCGATAGACGAGACCGGCCGCTGGCTCGGCACGTCGCTGCTCCTCCGTCCAGAACTCAGTTGCCGTGGTGACGTAGAGGTTGCTCAGATTGTGTCCCGCGAATGCGCAGCACGTAACCTGCCTGGTGGGAACGGTAAGAGTCTGTATCAACGCTCCGTCGGGAGTGTAACGATTGACGCGTCCTCCACCGTAGATTGCCACCCAGAGGTCACCGGCCGCGTCCACCGCCAACCCATCCGGCGTGCCCATCTCCTGAGGTACAGTGACCAGCACTCGTTCCCCACTGATGGTTCCTTGATTGCTATCGAAGTCGAACGCGTAAATCGCGCGCGGACCGCTGTCCACCAGGTACATAGTTAGGCCATCGGGACTCCAGCCAACTCCGTTTGCAATCGTCAATCCTGTCAACATGACCTGGGCCCGACCCGAACGGTCCAGACGGTAGAGCGCTCCGCCGCCGGCATGGTGGCCGTTTGCCATCGAGCCGGCCCAGAACCGGCCCTGCGGGTCGCAAGCGGCGTCATTCATGCGGGTTCCGTCCGACGCTACATCGATGATCGGGCGCAGTACTCCATCCGGGCTTAAATGAACGAACCCCCGGCCAGCGGCAAGCAGCCACCCGTCGTCACCGGCGACCGGCGTAATCGCGCCGACCGTTCCGGGTACGTCGTATGTGCATACGGGAATCAGGTCACCGTTGTCGGCGACAAGGTCCCGGTAAACGCGACCGGCCAGAATGTCCACACGCAGCAGCTCTTCGCGGCGGGCATCCCAACGCACGCCTTCCCCGAGCATAGTCTGCTCGGACGTGCAGGCCACTGTGTCGAGGTCAACCCGCATCTCCTTCAACCAGACCTCATCGATAAATGGCTCCATTGACAAGATTGCCCGGGGTCCACACCCAGCGCGTGTCCCTGAGAGTGCCGCGGTGACAAATAGTCTTTTGTCCCCCCGATCATGTTGCGGGTCCTGGCATCAGTATGTTGTGGTCACGGCGCCAGGCTGAAAGGAGGATACACATCGGTCACCATTATGAGGGCATACCCGATAACCCGATCTTGCCAGCGGATGACTCCCTCCACGAAGTCGAACATACCTCTCGGATACACGCCCGTAAACAGAATGGCGAACCAGGCCACGATCACGACCACCACGGCGGCAATTCCCAAAAAGAACAGAATAAAGAAGTGAGGGATTGCAAGGAACCATTTGACGAGCGGAAGCCACCGATTGAGGTCGCGGGGGACATCTGGGTAAGGGAAATCGAGCCGCACGGACTGCTGCTCGTCGGTAGACGGATAATGGTCGTCCATCAATGCCAGGTATACCGTCACTCGGTTGAGAAATCGTAGCAGCTGCAAATTCCAGTCGAACCACCAGCGTGGGTACTTCTGACGAAAGACGATCATAAGCAAGGGAGCGAAGATCAACAGGCTCCCTGCCCCAGCTGCCGCCTGTCGAGTCCCATTGCTGGCCGTCCATGACCACGTCGATCCGGCCACGCTCCCCAGTACCAACAAGATTGGGATGGCCACAAAGATGCGAAAGCCTGTTGTCAACTTATCAAGCGGACGATCCGGATATTCCACCGCGAGCTGGACCGGATAGCTCGCAGAACTGACTGACGGATTCACGGCTCTCTCCTTTTGAATGGCGCCCTACATGCGTCTGTGGCAATCCCCAGGCGGCTGCACCACAGTATGCAGCCGCCCATATGTGGTCAGCCACTCTGGACTGTGCAATGATCTGGATACCGCGCTATATGTGCATTCGGCCCCTAGGTCTTTCGTTCTCGTATCTACGGAGAAGAGTACGGCGTGGTCGCGGGTTTTAATCTGCTTTTAATGTCAACTTGTCATACTCGATGCGATCAATCGCGCTTTCAGTGAGGATGGAAATGCAAAGTAGATCAGGCATTGGATTGCCTGTTTTGTTCTTGGTCGTGCTCTTGGGAGCGGGCTTCGGCGCCGCCGGCGGCTATATCGCCGGAAACGCTGCAAAGCCCAAGACCACCCAGATAGTCAAGGAGGTTCAGAGTACGGGGAACCCGGTCGATATTTCGCAGAACTCGGCCGCTCCCCTCTCGTGGACCGCTGTCGCGCAGCGAGACGGACCGTCAGTTGTCACAATCGTCAATCAGCAGCTGGCACAGCAAGATCTGTTCGGAAACACGGTCCCCGGCGCCACCGCGGAGGGAAGCGGGTTCGTCGTCAATACCAGGGGCGACATCGTCACCAACAACCACGTCATTGAAAATTCTCAGTCGCTAACAGTGGTGTTTGCGGACGGGCGCAAGGTACCAGCGCATCTGGTACGTGCCGATACCTCGACTGACCTGGCCGTCGTCAAAGTAAATTCGTCCGTGCCGGCACCCTTGCATTTCGCCGATAGTACTCAGATTCAACCGGGAGAACCGGTACTCGCTATCGGAAGCGCTCTTGGCGAATTCCGCAACACCGTAACGGCAGGAGTGATCAGTGCGACCGGAAGAACCATCTCCGAGCCGAACGGAGTGTCGCTTTCGGGAATGATTCAGACGGATGCGGCGATCAATCAAGGCAATAGCGGCGGACCGTTGATTGACGAGCACGGACGCGTGGTTGGTGTCAATACTGCCATCGCCGGGCGTGCTACGACTTCGGACATCTTTGGAAACAACAGCCAGCAGGCGGTTGCCGAAGGTCTCGGCTTCGCCATCCCCAGCAACACTGTGTCAAACGTGGCCGGTCACCTGATGCAAAACAAGCCAACCGCGTTCCTGGGCGTGACCTACCACGAAATCAGCAAACAGGACTCCTCGTACTACAACCTGCCCGTTGGTGCATACATCAATACGGTGGCTCCCAGCTCGCCCGCGGCCAGGGCAGGACTGAGGGCGCGTGACGTCATCACCAAGATCGGCGACAAAAGCCTGGCCGACACATACCAGCTCGAGCAGCTCATCTCGCAGCACAACCCCGGCCAGACGGTCACACTCACGATCTGGCGCAATGGCAAGAGTCAAACTGTTAAGGTCAAGCTTGGCGCGAAGCCCTAAGAAAGTACCGTGAGATCGGCCCCCCTCATGTGAGGGGGGCCTTTATTCTTTGAGAGATGATTGCCGGCTTCCGGAGTCCCGGCCGACTTTAACCTTGTGGAGCCGACCAGCGAACTAGCGGCAGCGTACGAGTCGACAGCGGGATTTTGGCGGTCCGACGAATCGTGAAGACTGGATTTCCGGGCGCAGGCCCAAAGCGAGTCTGGACAACCCCCCGACCTGCCAGGTACGAGACGATGCCGCTCTTCCCGGTCGGGAGAAGTGCTCCACCGGTGAACTGGCCGCTCGATGTCTGCTTGAGCTGTACCAAGCCAAAGCGACCTTCAACCGGTCCATATGCGGCCCAGAAAGTCATGGTAGCGGGAACCGTGCCGGAAACATGCAGGCGAAACGAAACTGTCCCGATAGCCGACGTCCGCGTCGAACTTGTGGCGGCCGCCACCGTCCCTTCCTCGAGGACCGAGGCCCCGAGAATTGTAAGGAAAAGAATCACTCGAACTCGCTGCATGGTATCGTGCCCTCCCACACGGGGGAATGTCAATGCAAGTTATGGGCCACGACAGTGCTCACATGATCTCGTGCATGGCATGCATCATGCAGTCTTCCATCGCACCGGACACTGCGGTGCTCCGGTCGCAGATGCTCCAGGTTGGAGGATGTACCGGATGGCAACCGTACGGCGCCAGGGAAAACAAGCCAGCGATCGCCGGGAGCTTGTGAAGCAGTACATGCACTTGCAGAGAGAACTCATCGAGGGCGATCCCGCGGAATCGTCATACCAGGGCACCATCCATGCCTTTCGTCAGATGGGGTATATGCTCATCTCGTATGGCATGGAGTCGGATCTCGACCGCTTGCTCCGGATTCGGGTCATCGAAGGTGGGAAATCCAGGCGCGAGCCGGATCAAGAGTCACCCGAGCGTCCAACGCTGCGCATCGTTCACTGAGCCGGATCGACGCGCAACTATCACGCTTACTTAACAGTTGCGCGCGTGTGAGACGGCTTCGATCGTTCTATTCCTGCAAGCCATAGCCTTTAGTTCCCGGCCAGTCCACGAGCCAAGTGGGACGACCCGTGCTCCCGGCGCTGGACTGGGAACCGGAGTGGGCTGTTGTGGCGCTTGAAACGTGGCTTCACCGTAGTCGTAGGGCGTTGCAATGTAGTACGTACCAGACTGGAGTCGTTGCAGGATCAGTGGCATGTCGAGAGCCCCGGCCGGCGACGTGGGACCAACCAAGAATTCACCTTCCGGCTGGTTCGCGCTGTTCTCGTATAGACCCCAGATATATCGCTGCGCCGGATAGTTTCGAAACTGCAATGGCAAGAGCCCACCAAAAAGAACAGGACTACTCGCCGTCAGTGCAGAGCTGACGGGGTGCTCACGAACCGCAAAGTCGGTCGACAGGTTTTGCGCCGGCGCAAGAATCTTATAGTACCCGGCCGAGAAAAACGGAAAGCCGAACTGCTGCGGCCAGGCATAAACGGAAAATGACCCGCCGGCGTCGGTCGGCGCCCAAAGCGCCCTCTCGCCACCGGCTCCGGTCAGCATAAGCGTCAGACCAATCGTTTGGTTGGGCGGGAATCCCACACCGACAAAGTCGAAAGCTGAGGTTGGAGACGGCAGATTGGGCTCCGCGAGAAGGTGCGGACTACCATCGGATACCCCGAACGTGGCACTGTAGCTCCGGCCATCGGCCAGTCCAATCACCCATCGATATAAACCGATCTGCCAGCCTGTTTGGGGTGGCTGCAGAGTGTCGGCCACTGAGCCCCTGGAGTCGATTATTACGTGGTTGACCGCTTGCTGGCCGTCTGGAGCAAACAGCGCGGTGGTCGCCGGTATGTTTGCAGGTAAGCCACGGGCTTGCACTGTGTGTTCGCTAGTAGGTGAGCCGGCCGGCGGGCTCAGTGTGACTGAAGGCTCCTCCCCCGCCTCCGAGATCGCCGAGCGCGGCGCCAGGACGAAGAGCATGAATGCCGAGCAAAGGATGAGGTAACGCATGAACCCTTCCCAAATGACATATAGGTCTGCCGGGGTATGCGAGTCGGAAGGCGTTTGCCCAGGTTGCCCGACACGCCATTGATAAACGTAGCAAAGTGACCCGGTGTAACCGAGTCTTACTGACCAAACGGCTTCAGCAAGCCCTTTTGGCTGCTACGATGGCATAATTGGTGAACGGAAGGGATGCCATCCACCATGGAGCGCGGCAGAACCGCAGCAAGTACCTTGGTTGGCGGTGCAAGTCGCGAAGCGGAGCTTGCTGCCTCATATCACCGCGTACTACAGGACGATACAGATCTGGCGGAGCGCTGTTTTGCGCAGCTCATTGAGGCACACGAGGAAGGCAGACTGCTGTTCCAGGGTCGCCTTCTCTGCAGCGTCTTGCGCCCCAGGTTCTTGCCTGCCGGCACGGTGAAAGAGCTGGAAAGCGTCAGTAGCACACTCGCGGAGATCCTGGAGCGCTACGGGGAAGAACTCCTCAAGTCGGAGGAAGGACTCGACCTTATCCATGCATCCGAGAACGAACGAGAGATATGGTCGATCGATCCCGGCTACCAGGGCTTCACCCTGACGTCTCGCCTGGACTCATTCTTGTTCGGGGATCAACTTCGATTTGTCGAATATAACGCGGAGAGTCCCGCAGGCATCGGATACTGTGATCGGCTCACCGATGTCTTCGAGACAATGCCGTCAATGCAGCAATGGTCGCAAGATTACGGTGTCGATCGCTTTCATGCCCGGCGCCATCTACTGGAAGCAATTCTCTGGGCCTACCACGAGTGGGGCGGAAGCGATACCCCGCGTATTGCCATTATCGACTGGGACCACGTCGCCACTCACCGCGATTTCGAGCTGTGCGCCGAGTATTTCCGGGGTCGGGGTTTTCCCACCGTACTGACCGATCCCCGCCACCTTGAATACCGCAACGGACACCTATGGTGTGGTAATGAAGAGGTGCGCCTGGTGTATCGCAGAGTTCTCCTTCACGAGCTTCTGGACAAGCGAGCGGAAGCATCCGGTCTGCTTGACGCTTATCGGGATGGAGCGGTCTGCATGGTGAACTCCCCGCGCTCGAAAATATTGCATAAGAAAACCGTCTTCGCGTTACTCAGCGAGCGCTTGCTGGATGTCCCTCTCTCTGAAAGTGAAGAAAAGCTCGTCGACAACGTGGTCCCGTGGACACGCGTCGTCCGGTCTGGAACGACGACTTACGGGGACGCTCGCGTCGACTGTCTTCGCTTCATTCTCGGCGCGCGCGATCGCATGGTTCTCAAGCCGGTTGATGATTACGGGGGACGGGGGGTGGTACTGGGTTGGGAAACCGATCCGGCAGAGTGGGAGCAAGCTGTGGAAGAGGCAGCCGAAAAGCACTTTGTGGTCCAGGAGCGGGTTCCTATTCCCGAGGCCGAGTTTCCCACATGGCAAGAAAACGATGTCGACCTGGTCTCTATGCTGGTAGATACAGATCCGTTGCTGTTCCGGAGGCGCGCGGGCAGTATCTTGACACGCATCTCGAGCAGCGCGTTGCTCAACGTCTCCGCGGGGAGCGGAAGCACCACGCCAACCTTCATGGTCCAGGAGGCATAGAGTGCAAACAGAATTCACTATCGGCATTGAAGAAGAATTTCAGATTATCGATCCCGAGACCCGTAATCTCCGTTCGTCTATCACAGAGATGCTGGCAAGCGGGGAGCCCATCATGGGAGAGCAGATCAAAAAAGAAATGTTCCAGGCAATGGTGGAAGTGGGTACTCACGTCTGCCGGGATGTCGTTGAGGCTCGACGGCAGGTCATCTCGTTGAGACGGCAAATCTCCGGTCTGGCTGAAGGAATAGGTGCCACAATCGTCGCGGCAGGAGCTCACCCATTTGCCGATTGGCAAGAAATGGAGATCACCGAAGACACCCGGTATACCAGCTTGACCAAAGACCTGCAGGAGATCGCGCGCTCGATCGCGGTCTATGGCATGCACGTCCATGTCGGCATAGAAGATCGCGATCACGCTGTGGAGATCATGAATGAGGCACGATACTTCCTGCCTCACATCCTCGCTCTCTCCACTAACTCCCCCTTCTGGCGCGGCCGGGACACCGGGCTGAAGTCGTATCGATCCGTCGTGTGGGGCCGCATGCCTCGCTCCGGTATTCCGGATACGTTTCTGTCCTGGGACGACTACACGCACTTCGTCAATACGCTCTTACGCACCAATTCGATCGACGAGCCAAAAAAGATCTGGTGGGATATTCGGCCGCACCCGCGTTTCAACACGCTCGAATTTCGGGTTTGCGACATGCAAACTCGGGTGGACGACGCCATATGTATTGCCGCTCTCTTCCAGGCTGTCGTGGCCAAGCTGTACAAGCTCCGCCGGCTAAACCTCGGTTTTCGGATTTACCAGCGCGCATTGATCTCAGAAAATCGCTGGCGCGCCATTCGGTACGGCCTCGACGGCGATCTTATCGACTTCGGCAAAGTCAAAGAAGTTCCGATGCGCCAGCTAGCAGTTGAGCTTCTTGAGTTTGTCGACGATGTGATCGACGACCTTGGCAGCCGTCAGGCGTTGCAGCACTTATACGTCATTCTGGAGGAAGGCACCGGCGCCGACCGGCAGCTTGCCGAATATGCTCAGCATCAGGATCTTGTAAAAGTGGTCGATTTCTTATCGGCCGAGACCCTCAGAGACGTGAAGATGTCCGAAACACAAGCCGCACTCTAAAGGAGAGTACCAGTGAAGATCGGCCTACTGGTTGGACGCGAGAACACGTTTCCGCAGGCATTCATTGACCGAGTGAACAGCAAGGGCGTACGGGGTATCACCGCAGAGATGATCCGTCTCGGCGGGACCAGGCTGAATGATGAGATTCCGTACCGGTTGATTGTCGACCGGATATCACACGAGATTCCGTATTACCGGCTCTACCTGAAGCAGGCCGTGGCGCAGGGAGTGATTGTGATCAATAATCCCTTCTGGTGGAGCGCGGATGACAAGTATTTTGGCTGCCTTCTTGCCGAGCGAGTGGGAGTTGCGGTACCTAAAACCGTGCTCCTACCCAATCTCGAGTACGACGCCGACATCATCGACGAATCTCTGAGAAACCTGACTGAGATCCCATGGGAAGACCATATCGCCTACACGGGGCTTCCGGCAGTCCTGAAGCCGGCAATTGGTGGCGGGAACAAGAACATCCACATGGTGGATACACTCGACGAGCTAAAGGCCGCCTATCAGACAAGCGGTTCACTGCAGATGATTTTGCAGGAGAAAATCGAGTACGAAGACTATGTCCGCTGCTGGTGTCTGGGAAGAAAGTACGTGTTCTTCTCGCGATACGGCCACTTCTTGCCGCGCGAGGAGCGTTATATCCAGCAGTCTCAGGGCATCTCCGCGGCACTGCAGGAGCGCGTCGTGGGCGACGTTCTCAAGCTGTGCGATGGGCTCGGATACGACATGAATACGGTGGAGATGGCAATTCGCGACGGTATTCCATATGCCATCGACTTTCTCAATCCGGCGTGCGACATGGACCGCAACTCCATTCGCGAGGAACGCTTCGAATGGGTCGTGGAGCATATGGCCACGATGTGCATCGAGTACGCACTAGGCGAGCGGGAACCCGCCAGTACCGCGTGGTGGGACGCGCTGGTGCAGCTTCCTGAGCGCGCGGTTGTTGCTCCATGATTCGGCACTGAATGCGCCACGCGATCGAGTTAGGCGCTGTCACAAAGATTTATAGGGGCGATGTTCGCGCCCTTGACGAGGTGACACTGACAGTCGAGGCAGGTGAGCACTGCTGCCTTCTAGGCCCGAACGGGGCGGGGAAGACCACCGTCATTCGCTTGCTTCAGGGTGCACTCGCTCCATCCGCGGGCACGATAACTATTCTGGGTGCAGCGGCTAGCGGCCGGGATCTGCTCGCGGCCAAACTGCAGGTAGGGGTGGTGCCTCAGAGTCCCGGCCTCTATCCTGACCTGACCGTTGAGGAGTATCTGTCGTTCGTTGCCTCGCTGTACGGTCGGGGACAACCTGGACGCACGGCCGAGGATTACGGGCTGGGAGAATACTTGAAGCGGCCGTGCGCCACGCTCTCGGGAGGCTATCAGCGCAGGCTTCTGGTCGCAGCGGCAGTCATGACCGAGCCGGAACTTCTTCTTTTCGATGAGCCGACAGTTGGCCTGGATCCGCTTGCGGCATCGCAGACTCGTTCTCTCCTGCGCGCGGCAATGCGTAATCGGACGGTTCTCATGAGCACGCACAACTTGTTGGAGGCGGAAGAACTTTGCGATACCGTCATCATCATGCAGCGCGGGTCGGTTCTGGTCCATGAACGGATAGAGGATCTGCGGCGGCAGTCCGCTCCCAGGGTGTGCTTGCGTGCGCGGCAGGATTCGCAGTGTCTGGGTAAGAGCCTGGATACGCTTCAGCTTCCTTGGGCGGAGCGCGACGGGTCCGTTTGGCTACAGCTTGACAAACCACAGAGTCAAGCCCCCGCCGTTCTTCGCCGCCTGCTGTCCGACGGTATCGACGTGTATGAATGTCGTATCGTTCAACCCAGCCTGGAAGACGTCTTTGTGGATCTCGTGACCCAATCATGAGGCGGCGTTTCGCGGCTCTCTTGCGCAAAGAGATGAAGCAACTATTGCGGTCACGGAAGACTGTCATCGCAGCCGCGATGGTCCCCGCATTGATGTTGTTGTTCGTCGCGTTCGGAAACATCCTCACGCTCAAAGTGGGATTCGCCTCCAAGGAGATCTATCTCCTTTCATCCACGCGGCGAGTATCGGGAGCATTCCTGCTCCAGCATTACACCTTGCCGGTGCTCGTGACGATCAGCGCCCTTGTTGTGCCGTCCATAGTCATGGGTGATTTGCTCTTCGGTGAGCGGGAGCGACGTACGCTCGATCTCCTGGTCGCGTTACCTGTCTCGGTCTACGATGTCGTTCTCGCCAAGCTGACGGCTGTTCTTGGGTTTGCGATCTGCGTGATAGGCCCTCTCTTCGTCCTGAACACCCTGATGGTGTCGGCTGCAGGATACGGGGCTGTGCCTCAGACCGCTGCTCTGGCCGGACTCCTGGTGGCGTCCGTCTGCTACTCGACTTCCAGCGCGCTATTGGTCGCCGTGGTTGCTGGAGAGGCGCGTGCCGCGAACATCGTCAGCGGACTGGTACTCGGGCCGGTGGTGCCGGTCGAGGGTCTGGTTCTAGCGGCGGTCAAGTCGTATGCGGCAATCGTGGCGTCCGCGTCCGTCTTGCTCGCCGTGGCTTGCGTCCTCCTCATCTGGTCGCTCCGCCTGCTGAGCTTCGAAAGACTGGCCGGCGGTTAATAGGGGGCATAACATTTGCCGCACGTCCGGCGACGCGACGTACAGTGGAAGGAGGATCTATGCAAGTACACGAAATAATGACGCCACAGGACTTCAGCCTGCACTCCGGCGCCACACTCCTTGAGGCGCTCGAGGCAGTGCGAATCCATGGATGCTCGGTCCTTCCTGTCACAGCAGATGATCGCCTCATAGGCGCCGTCACACTGGCTTCTATTCAGTCAACTGCCGCGGAGGCCGGCCTTGCCGCGGGCTCGCTTCCGGTTGAACAGGCTATGGAGCGGAATCCGACATATTGCTACGCCGACGAGGACATCGTCGAGGCAGAAGACGATGTCCAACAAGACCGGCCATTCCTGATCGTGGTCGACCGAGACAAAAGGGTCGTTGGGACCGTCGCAACACAGGATCTGTGCACCGAGATCGGCAGAATGCGGGGTCCCGTGACCGGCTCTCTCGGCAGCGCTTACCCGGACGTCGCATTCGACGAAGACCGTGTGGAATATCAGAGCGAGGAGTCTTTTCCTGCTAGCGACCCGCCGCCTGGCTCCAGCGCGCAGTAACGCATTGCACTGCTAGAACTCGAGGACCAGATACGGCCGTTCCTCGTTCTTCAGTCGCATGATATGCTCGGCGACGTTGTAGACCGGCGTTCCTCGTAGCGTGCGACCTTCGTGAGAACCTCGGTGTGCGTGTCCGTGAACCACGGCGCTGGCGCCCAACCGGTCAACCGGCTCGGCCAGCCGCGATGAGCCAAGGAAAGGAAAGATTTCGGCTGGCTCCCCCTCAACGGTTCCGCGTACCGGCGCGTAGTGCAGCACAACCACCCTGTGTTCCGTGCGAAGTTTGGCCAGGCTGCTTTCCAGGATCATCACTTCGTCGAGTGTCTCGCGCACGAAACGCTTGATCATCTCTTCACCCCACGGTGCCAGGGCGTGCCCGTCGAAGCCGCCGCAAAACCCCTTGGCGCCGGCGAACCCCACTCCCTGTATTTCGCACGGCTCGGTATCCAGGATTGTCACACCGGCCCCGCGCAGAATTCGAACAACGTCATCTTGGTGACCACACTCATAGTCGTGGTTTCCCAATACCGCAACCACCGGCACCTGGCAGGCGGCGTGTAGATCTTCCGCCAGGACCTCCGCCTCGCGCGGCGTCCCGCGATTCGTCAAATCTCCGGCCAGGGCGAGCACATCGGCATCCTCGCTGACGTGCCGGAAGAGCTCGCGCGCCTTTCCGGCACTGCTCTCCGACACATGTATGTCGGCAACGGCTGCTACTCGGACTTTCTCTGTACTACGTGGCATTGACGCTCCCCCCATACAGTCAGGACTGTTTGAATCCCCACTCGTATCCCCAGTCTTTGACGTCGACCAGGTATTGCGTGCGGGACAGCAGTGGACCACGACAGATGCGGTCTTGCGGCGTCGAGAGAGCGTTCTGGCTCGCTGCTCGTTCAAGCAAGCGCGTATATATCCACTCCGGGACGCACTCACGCTCCGATGGGTAGACGAAGCGGAAGGTTAAGAGGTGTGCGAGCAAGACTTCCCAATGCAAATCCATACGCTGGAGTAAGCGGCTCCAATCGAGCGCCGATCCGCATCGGAGAATCATGTGCAAGACGTCGGCTCCATCAAATCGGTCACGGTCTTGCACGTAAAGTTTGGTCCAGATAAGTTCCTCTGCCGGAGTCAAAAGGGTTGTGCACCCGAGAAATTCAATCTCTCTGGCGTTCTTGAACCAGTCTTGATCGACGCGACACTGATTGTTTGCGGAATTAAAGATTATGTCAATATAGGTCGACTTGTCGCGCGCTTTGGCCAGCCAGTTGGCGTCTACCACGGACGTCTCGAAGCCGGCGTCGGCGAGAGCGCGCAGTATTCCCTCATAGTCACCCGGTAGGCAGAAGATATCAAGGTCTTTGGTCTGACGCGCAATCCCCGTGTACTCCCGGAGAGCGAACGCGCCTCCGATCATGAACGGTATTGTTGATTCATACAGCGCTGTCATGACCGCGCGATAGGACTCTGATTCTCTGTCGTCGATGGTTGCTTCGTCCATCAAGCCTCTCAAGCGCGAATGAGAACAAATCTGGGCAAGATGGGTGCCAGCTAAAACCGGACCGCGGCCATCGCGCGTAGAATTGCTCGCGGCTCATGCCTGCGCCGCGAAAGGCCCATTCACCCTCTCATGCACTTCACCGCCGCATCACTCCAACAGATACTGGGAACCTGGGGATATGTGGCGGTCTTTATTTTTGTCGCAATAGAGAGCACGGGGATACCGTTCCCGGGAGAAACGATGCTCATCACGGCGGCAGCCTATGCCGGAACAGGACACCTGCAGATCCCGTTCGTCATTGGCGCGGCTGCGATGGGAGCCGTGATGGGCGACAATCTTGGTTACCTCATCGGGCGCACAGGTGGCCGCTCGATTGTGGAGCGCTACGGTCACCACGTGCGTCTGGACGCAGACAAGCTCGAGGTCGCCGAAAACTTCTTCTCCCGGCACGGAGACAAGACCGTCTTCTTCGGACGATTCGTGGCAGTTCTGCGCGCCTGGGCTGCATTTCTTGCCGGCCTCAATCGGATGCATTGGATGAAGTTCTATGCCTTCAACGCTGCAGGGGGAATAGTCTGGTCACTATTCTTCGGCATCCTTGCGTTTTACCTCGGCAAGAACCTGCCGTTGCTGGAGAAGATCGTCCGAGCCATCGGAATCGGCGGTGTGGCACTGGCTGTGGTCGTGATCGCCGGAATCTTCGTGTGGCACCTCAAGCGGCAGGCCCATCGGCGAGAGGAGGCCGGCCACCCGGACACATCAAAGTCGGCTTAGCTGACCCGGTATCCCGGGAGCGGTGGGCAGGGGGAACCTGGCCGACAGGCAGCGAGCTGGCTGGTTGTCAGGTAGTAGAGGTGGCGACAGCACTTATTCGGCAGGCAAGACCGATCGCTTGAGGTCGGCCCGCGGCACCGCATCCAGACCACCATGGCGAGGCTCGTAGGGACAGTTTCGGCACCCGTTCGCACAACAATAGCCACGAGCGAGCAGAAAGGCGGCGGATAATGCGCCGTTCTCATCGAATATGTCGTCTGCCACATTCGTCTCTTCGGGTCCGGTCATTTCTACTTGGTCCGACGTGCCAGGGATAGCGTCGCATGCCAGGAATCACGGCATCCGCGCCTGCTAGAACTGGCGCGGGGCTGTAGCCGGCCCTTGAATTCATGAGCGGCCGAGGGCATCAGTAGCCGCTCCAATCCACATGCGGCGGGAGCACGAATGGTGGGCCGATCTCGATCGCGATCTCCTGATGGTCTCGCAGCACGATAGTACGAGGATCTCCGGTAAAGACTCTTCGATTAACGTATACCCGCATGCTCGTTCCATGCTCTACCGGCAGTCCTGCCACCCTTGCACGGGAAAGCGGCTGTCCCCAGATATCAAAGAAGTAACCGAGCTGAGGAGCAAAGGTTGCGGGCGCCTCGACGTGAATGATGCCGTCAATGTCATGCGTGTGAAGCCAGTAAATACACCCGTTTGATCCAAACCCAACGCCCGCAGGGATGAGCGTATATCGTCCCCGGTCGAGCATAAGGAGGTGCGCGTGGATATGGTAATCCGCGTGCTCCCCGTTGTCACACGATATGCCGTCAATCGTTCGACCCGTATTTGCCACAGATGTGGGTGCCGGAGGGCCAACCTGTTGCACGGCGCTGGCCTGTCCGAGACAGCCCGTGAACAGAACCAGCAGGAGTACCGCCGCGACAGAGCACCTTCCGCTTGACCAGGCATAGAAGGCAACGGAGCGAGTGGCGGGTTTCACGCACTCAGGTTACATGCAGAACGAGCCTGCAAGCACCCGCGATCGGTGACATCCGAACCTGCCTTACGGCTGCCCGGTGGGTTGCGGCGTTGCCATTACCTCAGTGATGGTCGGCGTTGGAGATGGGGTAGAAGTCGGAAGTACCAGCTCTCTACGCCTCGGCACCGGTCGTTTCGAGCTGTGCTTAACCGGTGACGGCCGTATCGCCCATGCAGCATGATTGACGACGACCTTACGCCGACCTACTGGTGGGCGTCGGATTATCCGTACCCTCCGCGCCGCTGAACGCGTGACACGGGGCACAGGGGTCGCCGGCGGGGCGAAGTGTAAAAGGGGACCGGGCGGGATACGTGGCGCCAGCGACGGAGAAGAAAGCATATACACTGGGGACCCATCAGCCGGTAGGTTGATCACGGCCCAGCCGTCTCGAACGTCTACGGAAGAAATGACATTACCCATCGAATCCAGTTCAACGGCCGACCCGGCAGACCATCCCACTCCGACCCCGGATGCGCCGTAACCCGTCGTCCATGCCACGACCGCCGGCCCACGAGACGTACTGAATCGCAGGGCATAATCGCCGTCCTGGCCCGCGGATTCCGCGCCGGTAAAGCGCGCGCCGGCGAGAAGGCGGGCAAGGAAGCCGTAAGCGGCGAAAGCAGGCTTTCCGGAAAGATCGTAACGGAGCAAGCCAAAGTGTCCTTCCGGGTCTGATGCAACATGCGCATCGTCTCTCAAGTCGTACCAGAAGATACGTTGCACACCAGCGGCGGCCGACAGGGCATAGAAGCGCAACAGATAGGAAGCCTGTTGGTCTTCACTGGTACAAACCTCACATCCGTAGCCTGCCGCCCAACCAATCTCTGTGAACCAAATCGGGCGGTGCAGGCGGCGCAGAGACGCCACTTGTTGCAACAGGTCGCTTTCGGGTTCATTTCGGTATGGATGAACCGATACAACGTCGAAGGCACGCGTTCGGGCGGCAACTGCCCGCACGAACGGTAAGTCTACTCCACTTGTTCCGGCCATCACCACCACGTTGCGACGATCGGCTCGTTTAATCGCTCTGTAGGCAGCCGAGAGCAAAGTGGCATAGTCGCCAGGGCTTGGAGCCGGATGCCAGTACACCAGGCGATCTGGTTCGTTCCATACCTGCCAGTATCTGATGCGGCCCCGAAAATGGCGTGCCACTGCGTAGGCGTATCGAGCGAAATCCGCGCTCAAGAGCCGAACCGCCGCATGCGGCATGGTGCCGTGATCACCGAATCGCCAGGTATTACTGTAGTCCAGAAGACCCAGGATTTGGATTCCCGAGCGCCTCTCCAGGTTGACAACTCGATCGAACGTGGCCCAGTGATAAGGTGCATTCGGACCGCTATGTAGGCGTGTAGCAGTCAGCTCCTCGCGCACCCAGTGGGCGCCGAGGAGATTAGCGCGAGACACCATGAGGTCTGCAATATTCCAGCTTCGCTGCGTAACAAAAGCACCGACGCCAAAGATATCCCCAACGCGGTGGGGTCGAAGCACGGTCCTCTGGAGACTCATGGTCCGAGCTCGAGAATGTGCGAGTTTCTTTCTCGACTCCATACGTCGCACTTTCGCCGCAGTCTTCTGGGCGTGATGCCGAGCAGTCGACGAAAGACGTTTGTTGCTGGACGCGTGGTGACGGGCGTTGGGCTTCAACCTGCTCCCGCGCTCGCATCGACGCACGCATCGCTCGCCGCTCTTCTTGCCCGTGTGGCTCGAGGGTAGATTCCATATCTGAGCCAGGTCACGAAATGTCACCTGGCCCTGGCGGGTAGCGGTCGCGGGCGGCGCCCACGACAGCATCCACAGCGCTATCCCAGCGGCAAACAATGCCCTCAATCCGCCACCTCTCGTGTGTCGCTTCAGCAGAAAGGGTGGCCACAGCGTATCGTGTAAACCGCGGAAGCGTTAGCCCGCAAAAGAAGAATCTTGTCGCAGCATCCTCTGGAACTTACGGGCAGGGGCGACGGGGTCGAAGGGAGTGCATGGATCCTATCCTCCGCTGCTCTCCATGCCACAGAGCCCAACCCGCGTCGACGACGACGCGGCGCGACGAAGAGTGTCCTACCGGGTTATGTACGACGTGACCGAGGCACCCGCACTCCTGGTATTCTGCCGGAGAATCGGCCTCGACTCACAAAGTAGGGCGCAATCAGGACGGACTGGGCGGATCCCCTGGTTGCAAACCGGCAAGCTCCTCCTCGACATCTCGATCGGCAAATTCGCTTCGTTTGTTCGTTCCAATACGAGGCACAGCCCTTGGTAGCGCCGCGTCGACTGCGCCGGCCATGGTGCGCCGCGCTCGCTCCAGCGGTCCATGATCCTGCCTGGAACGGGCATCATAACGATCGAGCATCTCCCGGAGGCTTATCGGCAATCCCTGCTCACGCGCCCAGGCGCGCAGGATATCGGTGTACACGTCACCTGCCGTTCGACCGCCTTCGGTCGAACGCAGCTTTCGGCGGCGAATCTCGGTCAGGGTGGGTAAATACTGGCTCCGGTACCAAATGCGGGCTGCTTCCGGAAGAGTTACCTCTCGCTCGAGAGAGCGCTCCAGATACAGGCGATAGCCCTCCACGTGATGATGCAGAACGTGGTAGCGCCACGGTGCGGTAAGGCGCACTCCTTCAAGCCCGGTATAGCGCTCGAATTCTCGCCTGGCGTAGAACGTGAGATTGACCTCCCCTTCCTTTCGTGG
>DASVZE010000196.1:0-5327 GCA_036391775.1 Chloroflexota bacterium
GAGTTTCAAATGCTTTATGGCATTCGCCGTGATCTTCAGTCGAAGCTTGTGAACACGGGTCATAACATGCGGATCTACGTCCCATTCGGGTCTCATTGGTACCCGTACTTAATGCGCCGCATGGCGGAGCGACCGGCTAACCTTATGTTTGTCATGGGCAGCATCGCGCGCGAGGCTATGGGGCAGCACGGCTGAGCAGATCGTTTAGTGCAAAGTAGTCGAGATTGCAGCGGCGATAATCAGGCCCCAGAAAACGCAAACCACGACAAATGCCGCTATGTCCTGGATGGTCTCTTCTAGAACAGATGCGGCAAAAGCTTTTGCTTGTCCACATGGAAGCTCTCGGTATCGGACGCTATTCGCTGCACCTGTCTGGCCATTACGCATTGGGCACTCCTCCCTGTCTAGCACACACGTTCTATAGGTCGCGTGTTCTACTATAGAGACGAAATCCGGTCCCGTCAAGTCGAAATTTGATGATTGGAATGCACCATAATTTGGACTTTGTCGTGTGGAGTCGAAACAGTGTGCAGGTCGGGAATACGTGGCCTGGTGTGCGGTCGTCGAGGGTGGCGCCGTGCGGACCGCGCGCATTGCCCGTCGGCGCCACCTGCTGATACACTCATGAGCAGCCTGGTCCCGTGGTGTAGTCTGGTTTAACATGCCGCCCTGTCAAGGCGGAGATCGCCGGTTCAAATCCGGTCGGGACCGCCAGATCCTTGCGGGGAGTCCAAGTGACTCTCCGTTTTTCGTATGTAGGTCAGACGGCGTGTATCGACATGCCGCCCGGGCCGGTCGCTTCCGTCTTGCAACGACGAAGATGATGTGCAGCAGCGGCGGCAGCTACGCTTGCCGTGTCAACGGTGTCTGGAATGCCGATTCCTTGATATGCGTTTCCAGCTATGAAGAGTCCCGGAGAGTTTTCCAGTTCGGCACCAAGCGATTCTATCCGCGCGCGGTGTCCCATCGTGGGCTGTGGCATTGCGTCGGGCCAGCGGAAGACGCGCTGGATCGTCGGATTTCTCGAGATTCCGAGAGTGCGGGCCAGCTCGCGGCGGACCAGTCCTATGATTTCGTCACCGGATAGATTCAGTACACTCTCCTGGCCGGCGCGGCCGACAAAAGCTCGCAGTAGCACGTGAGACGGCGGTGCTCGATCCGGGTATTTGCTGGACATCCAGGTACATGCAAGGATTTGTCGCCCCTCGCTCGGCGGAATGATGTATCCGTATCCATTCAGTGGATGCTGTACGTCTTGTCGGTGGTATCCGAGAGAAACGGTGGCCGTTGAGACATATGGAATCGTGCGAAGGAGACTGGCCGCTTTAGGATTCAGCCGGCTTAGAAGTCTGCCGGCTTCAAAGGCGGGGGTTGCGAGAATCAGTGCATGAGCGGTTAATCGTTTGTTGTCGACCGTCACCAGATACCGTCCTCCCGCCTTCGCTACCTGGTCAGCCTCATGACCGATATGCAGGTGCACATTGTCAAGCCCTTCAAGCAATGCGCGAACGAGCTCAGACATACCGTTTCTCGGTGTCACGAAGACTGGCAGCTGCCGCGCCGGCTCCGCACTACTTCGCGCCTTGCCGATACCCCGGATCACGCTGCCGTATCTGAGCTCGGCGGCTCGCAGCTGAGGAAAAGTCGCGTCGAGGCTGAGCTGCCTGCCGTCACCAGCGTAGATTCCGGCCATAAGTGCTTCTATCAGCCGCTCATACGCCTCTGCTCCAAACCTACGAGTAACAAAATCTGCCAGCGATTCATCTTGCGCTCCGAGATGCGCCGGTATCACGAGATCGAGCGCGAGGCGCAGCTTGCCCGCGGGTGAAAGCAATGACGATCGAAAGAAAGGGCCAATACGCGAAGGGGTAAGACCGGAAAGACCTTGGGGCATGGGGAGCAATTGACTCTTGCGCATGACGAACGTGCGCTGTCTAGCCGGATCAGGGCCATGCAGCTCGGATAACAGGCCAAGCTGGCTGCACAGGTCGATACCCCCCGGTTTGGTGGTGAGAAATGACTCCGGTCCACCTTCGATGGTGAAACCGTCGTGACGCTCAGTTCTAATCTTGCCGCCCAGAACATCCTCTCGCTCGATTACGGAGATACGGATCGTTGGATCCACCCGGCGCAAAAAGAACGCGCTGCTCAGCCCGGCGACGCCGCCGCCAATAACGATAACGTCGTACTCGGTCGACTTGGCCCAGCTTTCGTCGATCATGTATCGGTGCCTCCCGGCTTTCCACTCTATCTGAGGCTCTGCGCCGGTGCGCTAAAATATCGGGCGCACGAGGAGCTTGCTGCTACATGACAGAGACGGAAACGCCCAAGCGATATTGGATCTGGACAGTCGGTTGCCAGATGAACAAGGTCGACAGTGACCGTGTTGCCGACACCCTTAAAGCTAGAGGCTATGTGCCCGCGCCGAGCGAAGAGGAGGCGGACATCGTCATACTCAATTCGTGCGCCGTGCGCGAGAGTGCGGAGCGGCGCGTGAGCGGCAAGTTGGGCAACCTGGCGCAGCTCAAGAAAGAGCGACCCGAACTACTGCTCGGTTTGACCGGATGCTCGGTGTCTCCTGATTTCGAAGCAACTCGTCGCCGGTTCCGCGGCGCCGATATGTACTTTCAGCCGACGCGCATCGATCAATTCCTCGAGCAGCTGAATCAACACTGGCCTGAGCCCGAAGATCCAGGCGTCTTGGCCTGCTGGCAGGAACAGTCCGAGAGCACGGAGCAGAAGGGTCCTGTCGCATATGTGCCGATCAGCAACGGCTGTGACAAGTTCTGTACCTACTGCATCGTGCCGTATCGGAGGGGGCGGGAAACTAGCCGACCCATATTCGACATCGTGGAGGAATGCGGCAGTCTGGTGAAGCAGGGTGTCAAAGAGATTACCCTGCTGGGCCAGCGCGTCAATGCCTACGGCCGAGACTTCAAAGATGGCACTGACCTTGCCGATCTGCTGATTCTTGTTGATAAGATTCCTGGTCTGGTTCGTCTCCGATTCCTCACGTCGTATCCCAAAGACATGAGCGACAAACTCATCGAGACTATATCCTGCTTGCCGACCGTGTGCGAGCACATTCACCTGCCGGTGCAGGCCGGTAATAATGAGGTGTTGACCAACATGCGCCGCGGCTACACACGCGAGGACTACGTGGCTCTTATCCGGCGGATTCGGGCCGCCAATCCGGATATTGCCCTTTCGACCGACATAATCGTCGGCTTTCCGGGAGAAACCGAAGAACAGTACCAGGACACGTTGTCGCTGCTGGAAGAGGTTCGATTCTCGTCCGTTTACGTGGCCGCGTACTCTCCCCGTCCCGGTACACTTGCCTCTCGTTGGGAAGACGATGTGCCGCCAGACGTAAAGAAGGATCGTGTGCAGCGGCTTGACCGTCTGCAACAGCGGATCTCACTGGAACAACACCAGCGCTACAAAGACAAGGCTCTCGAGGTGTTGATCGAAAGCTCCCAATCCGAGCGGCGCGACGCAGAGCAGTGGCGTGGCCGTACACGAACGAATCGGCTGGTCTTTGTGCCTCGGACCGAGGCGGAATTGCTCGGCCGCACCGTGCAGGTGCGGATTGAGAAGGTTAGTCCCTGGGCTATGCAAGGTTCTCTGGTTTAGAGCGCTCGGCATCCGGTTGTTTGTACGCGAACGCATGCACCGGCTGGACGTTCCTTACCTTATTCTCCTCTCCGTCGTCTGACCGGTCGTAAGCTAGACGATAAAGAGAGCGACCGTCGTCCATTCGATCCAGGTCGCATGACGTTGGATGAACGACGCAATCTAGTGCGCGAAAGAGGCATCTCTTCAATGGGGTACCGAGCCAAAACAGTTCGCTTTGCCGGCTCACGCTTGTCTATATTTCCGCCCGGCACCTAATCCAGCGGTTGACAAAGTGTGCTTCGGCTCCGAAACAGGCCGCGTGGGACGGATCGAGGCTGGGACCCAGGACATCTATAGTTGCATCCGCCCTAAACCTGTTTGTCACCCCGCCCGATACTTGCGCACTGAAAGGGCGCGGCATACAATATGCTTTTGCAATCGGGACGACAATAAATTGGACGGAAATAGATATGGATGATTTTGGGACAGTGACCGAGCCCACCGAAGAGGAGCGTCATGTCAGCCGGCGCCAGCTGGCACAGCAAGCCATCGCTCTAGCAGTGCAAAGTCGATGGCAAGAGGCTGCAGGTTTCAACGAGCAGATTGTCGCAATGGCGCCGGACGACGCTGAAGCCTACAACCGGCTGGGCAAGGCATACACCGAGCTGGGCCGCATAGCAGAGGCGCGAGAGGCGTACCAGCGGGCACTGGCGGCTGACGCTGCGAATCTGATCGCTCAGCGCAATCTTGAGCGTTTAAGCCGAATCAACGAGTCAGAGGCATCGGAGATCGCACGCAAGGCGGGACAGAAGCTCGACCCTCAGTTCTTTATCGAGGAAACGGGCAAGACAGGAGTGACGGCTCTTCGCGACCTGGGTGAACCGGCGGTTCTGGCAACTTTGACGGCCGGGGACCAGGTTCAGCTGGAGCAAAAGGACAACAATCTCACGATTACCACGATGGACGGCACCTATGTTGGAAAGGTCGAGGACCAACTTGCCCTGCGACTTACACGCTTGATGAAGAGTGGCAATCGGTATCAAGCCGGAATCGTGGGTGTCGAGGACAGCATCGTGCGGATCATCATGCGTGAGACGTACCAGGCGCCCGAGAATGTCGGCCGCATTTCGTTTCCGTCACGGGGGCGTCAGGAAACGCTGCCTCGTCCGTACCTGCGTGAAGGTTTGATGCGCCGATCTGCCGGCGATGAAGAGGATGAGGACGAGGTAGAAATCGATACGGATCTGGACTCCGATGATGAAGAGGATGATGATTCCTCCGACTTCGGCTTCCATGAATCGGCCCTTGATGAAGCGTAGCCGGTCGTTTCCTGCACCAGCCTAGCTCGCTCTGGCGCAGCCCGCCGGCCACCGGCGCCGGTTTGCTATGGTACCATTAATGTGGTCACGGTGCCCGGTGGTTGGTGCCTGCACTCAAGCAACTCTGATTTGAGTGCAGACCCCAATCACGGAGCGCCGATTTACGAGTTTTATTGGGAGAATCGAGTGCCCGTAACGAAAGAAAAGAAATCGGAGATTATCGGCAATTTTCAGACCCACGATGGCGACGTGGGATCGGCAGAGGTTCAAATTGCCCTGCTCACAGAGCGTATTGCGCAATTAACCGATCATTTGCGAGAGCACAAGCATGATTTTCATACCCGCAGAGGATTGCTCAAACTGGTCGGTCGGCGCCGAAGGCTCCAGGCATAT
>DASVZE010000197.1:0-2854 GCA_036391775.1 Chloroflexota bacterium
CCTGCAGATTGCTCTGCACGCTCCAGTTGGCGGCGTTGGTTGTGTCCTTGACATACATCGTGCCGATCTGGAGCTGGTCGGTGACCGGCGTTGGGTTCGGCGGGCCGCTGTACGTGTACTTGTAGACCGTGCCCTGGTAGATGCTCGTCGAGTAGAGGTTGCCATCGGGACCCATCTCCAGGTCCACCGTGGTTCCGGCGGCGCTATCGAAGATGGTGTCTGTCGCGACGCTGGTGTAGGTGCTGTCGGTGAAGGTGAGATAGTGGATGGTCTGTGTCCCATATTCGCTGTAGAAGAGCACATTCTGGAACACCGGAGGATACGCCGTACCCTCGTACTGCAAGAATCCGGTGACGGCATTCGCGCCGACGGGGGCATTCTGATACTCATAGAAGGGGCAGTTCGAGAGGTTGGCCCCTGGTGGTGAGGTGCACGGCTCGTGATACTCATAGGATGACCAGCCGTAATTGCTCCCCTTCGAGACCATGTAGAAGCGCTGCCACTTGTCCTCAGTCGAGGTGTGGACGCCGACATCCCCGACGATCGGGGTACCGTTGGCCATGAAGTTGAAGCGGAAGTTGCTGCGATAGCCGAGCGACCAGATATAGCTCTGCGGCGCGGCGGCGGTGGCATAGGGATTATCACTCGGCACTGATCCATCCGGATTGAAGCGCAACATCTTCCCGTGAGCCGAGGTGAGCAGCTGCCCGTTGGTGCCACAGGCGCTGCCACAGGTGTAGCCATCGCCGGACGACACCCACAGCTTCCCATCCGGACCCCACATCACATCATTGATGTTGTGATAGACGGCGGATGGCTGAGTGTACTTATAGAGGATCGTCTCCGACGCCGGGCTCGCGACGCCGTTGACCACTGTGAAGCGTGAGAGACGGCTGTAGCCGTCAGTGTTGGTGTAGGCCGCGTAGAGATAGCCATTGGAGGCAAAGCTCCCATCGAGGGCGATGCCCAGCAGTCCGCGCTCGGAGTCGCACTGAGTGTTCGGGATGGCGATGACCGGCGTTGCCACCAGCACGCCATTATGCGCGAGGCGGATGGTGCCACACTGCTGTGCGACATACATATCGCCGTTCGGCGCGAAGCGCGTCTGCACGGGATTCTGCAGACCGGTGAGCACGGCGGTGCGCGTGAAGCTGCTGAGCAGAGTCGAGGGCGCCGAGGGTGAGTCAGCGGCCAGGCTGCCCGCCAGCGTCGCCGGCGCATTTGTCGCGACCGCGCCGACCGCGAGGACAAGTGCCCCAAAGAGCAGCAGCCCGAGACGCGCGCGGGATATCTTGGGCGCCGCCAAGAGACGATCCACCCCCCATTTCAGGAATCGCATTGGGCAATTCTCCCCTCGACCTCATCACAGCCACCAGGCCGTGTGGCTATTCCGCGACAGTCTTGAAGCGCAGGTGACGCTGCACGTGCGCGAGGTTGTAGTAGATAGATTCCTTGACGATCTTGCCAGCCGCGTCTCGGCTCACCACCGTCACCCCGGGAATCTCGAACGCGTCGCCGTTTCCGATCAGCCCCTTAAACTCGCCATCGAGCACGCCCGAGGCCACCCACTCAGCCACGACCTGATCTTTGACGGCGTACCGGCTGATCATGCGGAAGTTGAGCTTGCTGAAGCTCAGGAACTCCTGCGCCTTGTGCAGGCGTATCGCGTCGTGGCCCACGATGGGCAGCGCCGAGAGCATGTCTTCGACGATCGCCTCGGGGTGGTAGTCTTGCAGCAGAGCATCTACCCGCGCTTGCAGGGCGGGATGGCTCAAGGCCTCGGGGGTGGGCGCGGCGTTCGGTGTGGAGTTCGCCGCGTGCAGCTGCGTGGTGATGTGATGGTCGTGCTGTTGGATGTTGCGCTGCTCTTGCCCGCCCTGGGCCGGCGCTGAGCGGTCACGACTCCGCAGCCACTCCGCGGCGGCGCCGATAGTGCCAGCTGCCGACGCGGAAACGCCGAGCGCGGTCAGCGACGTGATGAGGCGACGGCGCGAGACCTTGCCCTCGCGGGCCTGCTGCATCACGTCATCAATGTTCTGCTGAGGTTCAGGCACAGGCTTCCAAAAGGACTTCATACACTGTTCTCCCGTTCTTCTTCACTAAAATGCCGCATGGCTCAATTGGCTCTCCGAGCTTCCCTCTCCCTTATCGCTTGACTTTGCACGTGCGCAGGAAATCGTCATATCCCCCTCGCTTGAGGCTCGCGTACGGACTCCCCGGGTGCGGCGTGCCGTTGACGTAGAAATCAATGTGCACCGTGTCGGTATGGTAGCTGCCATCCCAGGCAAGATCAGACTCGATATCACCTGGATGCGTCGTCATCTGAGGCTTCATCGTGAAACGTCCGCCGTTCAGGGTGCCCGCGAAGCCCATGCCAATCATCGGTGGCTGCGTATAGGGCGACGCATTGGCGGCGGAGCAGCTGCTGGTGGTCGCGGAGATCTGGTTGCCATTGCCGAGGGTGAATTTCACATATAAGTTGTAGGTGTTCACAAATGAGGCGCCGTTTCCCTGCGAGGCGTAGAACGGCCCATACCAGTCCCCGGAGATCGACGGCGTCAGCGATCCATATGTCATGAATTGATGCGTCACGAACATCCCGCCGGCAAGACAGGCGATGATCACCACAACGTAGAGCCCGGACCACCATATTGTGGGCCTCGTCTTGAACACAACCGTGGCCGGCTTGCCGGTTGGCTGTGATGGAGTGGATGGCGCTGGCACGTCATCTACTCCTCGTGGTGAAGATGTTGGCTGAACATCACTCTGCTCGCTCATTCGCTACCTTCCGGGATCATTCCCGGCATTATCTGTGTCGCACATCCTGTGTGATAGGGCCTCGTGAGGCTCGCGA
>DASVZE010000198.1:0-3961 GCA_036391775.1 Chloroflexota bacterium
GGAGAGCGCCGGTCGAGACACGGTCTTTGACGGTAGCTATGCGTTCAGCCACAGCTAGTGTCTGAGGTGCTTCTTACTGATCAAATCTGAATCGCGATGCCCACTGCAGCCACGACGAGTCGAGGGGAAGGAACACAACCGCGACCACGATCCCGAGGATTATGCTGCCCACAACGAGACTCTGGCGGGTCATCACCCCCGGCACTATACGATTACCGGAGCGCCATCCCGGCAGGTCGGAAAAACCGAGCCGGGCCGCGCGTGGTGTGTGAGCCAGGACGTGGATGGTCATGAACCCGAACCAGGAGAAGAAGAAGAGCTGGTGTAAGCCTCGCCAGGGATCGCTTCCCTGAGGACCGACAAGAAGCAGCACGACGCCTGTGCCGAAGAGACCGACTGTACAGGCCAGCATCACCGGCGCGATCACCCGGAGAACTATCTGCGGTGGACCCGCGGCGCGATACCGCGGGTTCCTCAGGTAGTAGCGGGCGAAGCGGTACCCGGTGCTGGCCGTCTTGAGGAAAAGTGGTGGAATCAGCATGAGGCCAACGAAGACATGGATCGAGAGCATACCCCGGACGCTGAGAACCGTCATGCCCTCGACGAAGAGCAGAACGAGGAGAGCGAGCCCGACCAATGAGGTCAGGCGAGCATTGCCCTCGATGCCGGATGCCGAACTCTGCCTCGCCGGCTCGACCGCCGGCGAGGCAAGGTGGGCATTGGCTCGATTCATCATTGGGCGACGGTGATGGTCAAGAAGGCAATCATTGATTCCAGCCTACCGATCTTGCATGAGAGCATGATGGGAATCAAGTGAGATTCCCGGTGACGTGAGGAGACGCGCAATGGACTCTGGGCGACAACTCACTGGAAATTCCGGACGCGGGATGCTCGAATCAAAATCGGGCATGTGTATCTCACGCACGTGGCATGACTACTGTCCGGTGCTTGGGGTTTTCAGCCCGCCATCAAGCAAAAATCCACTCCTTGCCCGATGGTGTACGGGTCGGGACTCGGATAGTGTGAACATGGAGGTATGGACCGTGTGACCGGCGGGGAACGACTCGGCCGGTTGGTGCAACCTACAGGGTTCCAGGTAGCCGATTAGCACGACGAGTACCTCTCAAGGAGGTGCCACCATGACTACCCTTACTCCACAGCGGTCGGCGGCTCAGCAGAAACCGGTCTCGGCTTCATCATCGCAGCAACCGGAGAGTGGACTCTCGGTAGTGCCCCGTATTCTCTTCTGGCTTGCGGCGGCGTTCCTGATGCTTGCACCGGTGATTGCCACTGTGATTGTCGATACGTCTGGTGGAGGCCACCACCTGGAACTTGGGCACTTCTTCCTGGTGATCCCGGCGTCGATCTTCGCCCTCAGCGCGATCGTGCTTGGCTTTATCGCTCGACCAGAACGAGCAGTGAGTCGCAAGCTACAGACCTGGATCCACATTGCGCTGGGGACACTCCTTGCCGGTGTCGGGGGAACGGCCCTCGCCCCCTTCCTTGCCCCGAGCCCCGGCTCGGTCAGCATCCTGGGAGGGATTGACGTCACACTTGGATTCCTCGGTCTGACCGGCTACATCGTTGCCTTCATCGGGACCCTAATTGTGCGAGCCCGAGCACGGAAACGGTAACTTTGCTTCGAGAAGTGAACGGGTGCCCATGCATGCTGAGGCGATGGCCGTAGACGGACGCTCCGAGGGGCGGCTTGAGATGGAGGAGTGGGGACATCATGCAGTCTCCTGGAGCGAACTATCGAGAGTGAGGATGCGCCCAACTAGGGACGCAATAGTCCGATCGCCTGCACCGGTCCCCAGCGCATGCTCAGTCATCTCGCCTGCGGTGCTCAGTTACCTCCGCGTGCCGCTTGCTCTGCAGAGGCTCGTACCAGAGCAAGTGGTTGACCGTCCCTTGCGTTCATGTTCGTAGTCCTCGTGAGCGGGGATGCCGGGCTGCTCCGGTGTCACGGGACGCGGAAGCAGCGGCTCCCGGACATCAGCCGGCAGTTGCACCGGGCGCTCATCAAAACAGATCTGAGGCCGCTTGGGATCAAAGGGATGGGTGTAGACACCCAGGGCATCCTCCATGTGCCGGCAGAACTCGGCGTCCTCTTTGGGCGGAATGCACCACTGCTCCGTCCCTTTCTTGTCATTCCCGCGTCCCCGCTGAGGCGTCAGGATCCGGTTCGTCGGCCAGGCGCTGCGTAGCCCCATCGTGCACTCCAGGCATCACATGACTGTACGTCGACAGGGTGAAGGCGATGCTCGAGCAGATGGTTGACCGTATTGCGGCCAGTTCCTCTGTCTCCTCACGCAGCCCCATCAAGACAGCCGTGAAGAACCATTAGGAAGATCGATGATGGATCTGAAGTAAGAAAGGGGACATGGACTGTGATCAGGTAGGCTGGACGCAAAGATCGCGGGGAGCACCCATGAAGATCGGGTTGAACATATCCAATATCGAGCCACTCGGTGGTGGAAGGATCCTGCGGTTCAGCGATGTCAGGGCCATGGCACAGCGGGCAGAAGCGGTGGGCTTCGACTCCGTTTGGCTGGCAGACCATTTCATGACCCGTGTGTCAGGCGAGGAAGATCGGGGATTGTGGGAGGCGTTCACCTTCCTCAGCGCTCTGGCTGCGGTCACGTCGCGCATCCACCTCGGATCGTTGGTCGCCTGCACCTCCTTCCGTCATCCCACGCTACTGGCCAAGATGGCTGACGGTCTCGACGAAATCAGCGGGGGCCGGTTCGTCCTCGGTGTGGGAGCAGGCTGGCATGAGCCGGAGTATCGCGCCTTCGGCTATCCCTTCGATCACCGTGCAGGGCGGTTCGACGAGGCCTTACAGATCATCGTCACCCTGCTTCGCACCGGCAGGGTCACCTTCGCCGGTCAGTATTACCAGGCGAACGACGCCGTCTTGCGGCCACGCGGCCCCTCCCCCATTGGCCCACCCGTCTGGGTCGGCGGCAGCGGCCCAAGGATGCTGGAGCTGACCGCGTGCTATGCGGATGGCTGGAACTGTGATGCCACTGAGCACCGTGCTGACTTCATTGCCGGTGAGTTTCAGCGTGTGCGACAGGCCTGCGAGCGCGTCGGACGCGATCCGGCAACGCTGACGCTGACTGCGCAGACAGAAGTCCGGATGCTCGCGCCCGGTGAAACGAAGCGCCATGACGACGGTGTGATGACCGGCACACCGGACGAGGTGGCCGAGATGCTCCATGCCTGTGCAGAGGTCGGCGTAGAGCATCTCATGGTCCTTGACGCAGCAGCGCAGGACGTTGCAGGGGTTGAGCGGCTTGGTCGGGTGCGCGAACTCCTGCGACGATCCTAACAGCAAGCTTTGCACTCCTCGATAAAGCTTTTCAGCACAAGGTAGGCTGATGCATCTCTTCCCCGGAGCGCCTCCGAGATCGTTGGCTGCACAGGGAAGGTCTTGGGTCGAACCCTCCCGGCAGGAGCAAGGTTATGCGTCTGCAAGCGTGCCAACACACGGTTGAAAGTCTGTGCCAGGTGCCGATACTCTGCGTTACAGGACGGCGACGCAGCGCATCGCGGCTACAACGAAATGGTGGCAGATGAATTGCGTTCCGTGCCGGCCGGCTACCATTCTGCGAGAGAGGGTTGTCCGGTTTAGCGGGCAGGCATTGACCCAGGGTATGGCCATCGAGCTGGAGTGCGAACCGGAAAGCCCGGTGTGCTTCTGGGATAGGGGGCAGATTGCTTCGGCGCTGGCCGTGGAACCGCCGAACGTGCCGGTGTGCTGTACAGACGGAAGATCAGATTCTCCTCGCACAGCAACCTCTCGCCGCCTCGAATACACATTACAGCGCACGACTACAGTGGCTGAGGCGTGTGGCTCAGTAACCAATCCCGCAGCATGATGTATCGGTCGTCCGGGGTACTGAGCAAGTTGATCTTGTCTATTTCGTCGTTTGGAATCACAGAGTCATAGGGGCTG
>DASVZE010000199.1:0-9011 GCA_036391775.1 Chloroflexota bacterium
CATCAGGTGCGAGCCCACACTGATGGATGCGAGGACTGCTTAAAGACGGGTGACAATTGGGTTCATCTACGGCTATGTATGGAATGCGGCCATGTGGGCTGCTGCGACAACTCGAAAAACAGGCACGCAACCAAGCATTTCCATACGACCCAGCATCCGATCATCGCGTCGTTTGAGCCGCATGAAGACTGGGGATGGTGCTTCGTCGACGAAGTGATGCTCGAGGCGGACTGGCCGATCGAAGGTCCCAGGCATCACAGCAAAGCGGCCAACGCCCATTTGGGGTATTAGGGCCGGCGCGTTACGGAAAGGCAATTCAGGTGGTAGAGCTGTTGGAATCAGTCGCTCCCGGCACACACAACTGCGTGATCGCGCCTGAGCGAAAGAACGACATGGGAGATTTCCTGACCAGTAAGTACGGGCGCATGTTTCCGGATCTGCCGGCGCCACGCGCCAGCGAGGATCAGCTGCTGGCTCTGGGGCGGTCCGGAGCCGTTATGGACGCGACCGACGACGATGCAGCGGGTGACAACGGCTGCATCCCCGCCGGGTGGACGTTCTTCGGGCAGTTCATCGCACACGATATAACCGCGGACCGCAGCGCGCTCTCGCACCACGCCAGTACCGAGCGACTCGGCAATTTCCGGGTGCCACGTCTCGATCTGGAGGCAGTCTACAGCTTCGGGCCGATGGGATCTCCCTACCTGTACGATCTTCGGGATCCGGACAAATTTCTGCTTGGTACCAACGACGAGGGTGAGCCGCATGACGTGCCGCGTAATAGCCAGGGCCGCGCCTTGACTGGGGATCCGCGGAACGACGTGCACCTCATCATCTCTCAGATGCACCTGGCCTTCCTCAAGCTACACAACGCCATTGTGGATTGGCTGAGAGTGCGCTCCTTCCCTGCGGGAGACATTTTTGGAGAGGCTCAACGGCTCGCTCGCTGGCATTACCAGTGGATCGTGGTCCATGAATTTCTACCTCTAACGGTGGGCAAGCCGCTCACGGACGATCTACTGCGGAACGGGCGTCGTTATTACCGGGTCGCCGATCGACCGTCCATTCCCATCGAGTTCGCCGACGCCGCATACCGTTACGGTCACAGTCAGATCCGCGCCGTGTATCAGCTCAATGATCAAGCACGTGGAAATATATTCCCCGATTGCGCCGGTGCCTGTCCTATTCCGGCCGCGCGAGTGCTTGATTGGCGACTCTTCTTTGACCTGGACAGGGAGAATCCACCACAGCCGACGCGCCGAATTGACGCGCGGTTGACTCATTCTCTGATTACCTTACCGGGGGCGGTCGTCGGCGAGACTGAGATTCCGGAGTATCACTCGCTGGCCGTGCGGGATTTGCTCCGGGGTAAGGCTCTTGAACTTCCATCCGGTGAGGCCATTGCGCGGGATATTGGAGTCGATCCTCTTTCATCTGAGCAGCTGGAACTGGGGACCAAAGTCGCGGGTTGGAGTGGAGAGACGCCTCTCTGGTACTACGTGCTCAAGGAAGCCGACGTGCTGGAGCGGGGTGAACGGCTCGGGCCGGTAGGCGGCCGCATCGTCGCTGAGGTATTACTGGGTCTGATCGATGCGGATCCTACGTCGTACCGCTCCAGCGCCTCTGAATGGACTCCCGAGTTACCCGGACGAGTGACCGGCGATTTCACTTTCACGGATCTACTTGCGTTTGCCGGATATGCCTGAGGGCGAGATCTAACTAACTCAGGTCGGAAGGGGCTCGAAACTAGCCCAATCCACCCTCTCGGGCGCGCATGATCGCCTGAGCACGGTCCGCGACCTGCAGCTTGCTGAATATGTTCGAGACGTGGTTGCGGACCGTCTTTGGCTGCAAACCTAGACGCCTCGCAATCTCGGGGTTAGTTTGGTGCTGCGAGATGAGTGCGAGAATCTCCTGTTCGCGCTCGGTCAGCTCGGGGAATGCTTGATGAGCCGCGCCGGGCTTGAGGCTACCAAAGAACTGCATCAGCCGCTTGGCAATCGTTGGCCCGAAAATTGCCTCCCCGCTGCTAACGCCCCGGATGGCGCGCAGTAGCTCGACCTTCGGCGCCCCCTTGAGGAGATATCCACGTGCGCCGGCCTGAAGGGCAGCAAAGACCGAATCGTCACCCTCGAACATGGTGAGCACCAGGATGGCGATGTGCGGACTGGTGTGCAAGATCTGACGGGTGGCGGCGATGCCGTTGATGCCTGGCATCTGCAGATCCATCAACACGACGTCCGGTTGCAATGAGGCAGCCAGGCTGATGGCTTCCTGGCCGGTGGCAGCTTCGCCCACCGCCTCTGTGTCCGGCGTGGCGCGCAGCAACGTGCGCAGACCGGCGCGAAACGGCTCGTGATCGTCGGCAATGAGCACGCGGATTGATTCTTCCATCACCCGGGTCCCTGCATCGATTCAGCACTATCCGGACACCTCAGAGGAAGGACGGCAGAGACTCTTGTCCCACGCCCCTTGCCGGCCGGTGACTCGACCACGCAACGGCCACAAAGCTCAGCGGCCCGAGTGTGCATTGACTGCAATCCCACGCCGGGTTGCCACGAACCGGGCATTCCACGTCCGTCGTCCGTCACATCCACCAGCAATGCGAGTCCCTGTGAGAGCTCACCTAACCGTATGCTCACGGTACAGGTTCGTGCCTCAGCGTGACGGACAACGTTGGTCATCGCCTCTTGAATGAGTCGGTAGGCAGCGACTTCGACAGCTGCCGGCAAAGGCGGCAGCTCGTCATTCGATTCGAGACGGATACAAAGATCCTGGCCGCTCAGACGGCCGGCATGGGCACGGATGGAATCGATCAGGCCGAGGTCATCAAGCGCGGGTGGACGTAAATCGTAGACCACGCGCCTGATATCGGCAATAGCCGTCTGTGCCTGTCTCGTGAGGTCGGCCAGCACGGCATCCGCCTGCGCCGGATCGCTTCGTAGCAGGTCGCGCGCGTTCTCTGCCTGGAGCGTCACAGAAGCGAGAGCCGGCCCGAGTCCGTCATGAAGGTCGCGGCGCAGGCGACGTCGCTCCTCTTCGCGGAGCGTGATCAACCGGCTGTTGGCGTGCTGCAGATCCGCGGAAAGCCGCACGGCCTTCGCCGTCAGCTCCGTGGCATGGACTGCCACGGCGACCTGTCGAGTGAGGTCTGTGACCAGACCGCGATCGGCGGGACTTAATGCATCGCTGCCGGCGCGAGGGGCCACCAGCAGATGACCCACGACTTCCTGCCGGTAAACGAGAGGGAGCACCAGGGACGTCGAGGTCGACGTGCCATGAGACGCGGCAATGACCGATTCGCCATCTCGCGGGAGGGCAATCGCCACATACGGCAGCTTGAGAGCTCGGGCTACAGTCTCGACGATAGCCGGCAAAACCGCATCAGGCGCCAACGTCTCCTCAAGCTGCTGGCCAAGGCGAGACAGTAGGTGATAGGGATCGTCGCGCTCCCCATAGAGAAGACGATTGACGCTGTGTTGCAGGCGTTCCCGCAGAGGCTGGAAGAGAACGGCCACCAATCCGGTCGCGATGAGCGAGACCAATGCAACGGCGTGCCCCGATAGCAGGGTGCTGAGCGTGCCGACGACAAGGACATAGAGAAGGATAACGCTGGCTGTCAACATGCCGTAGACGAGTGTGCGGTGGATGAACAGATCGATAGCCCAGAGCCGGTGACGAGCGATGGCGAGGGCGAGGGCGACCGGCACCAGAAGAGCAGCGCCCACGCGCACAGTGTCCGCAGCAGCACGCACGAGGAGGTTCTGTTGTAGGGCTGACGGCAGCAGCACTCTGACCACGACCTCAGTCCCGAGCACGATCCCACATGCGAGAACCACACCCCACACCAGCCACTCAGTTTGCCGGCGCTGAATCGACGTTAGAACACGCCGGTAGCGATAAAGCATGACGGCGATCGCGGGTCCAAGCCCACTCGCGACGGCCGGAAAAGATAGGAGCAACGGCCATGTCGTGTAGTCCCACGACGTACTCGCAAGGAATTGATGGCCTCCCAGGATTAGCGCCCAGGGCAGGATGAGCCAACGCGTCCAGCGCGGCGTAAATCGGCCGTCGGGCACAAGGTAGATAGATAATGTCAGGGCTGCCACGCCGGAGAAGGCCAGGAAGGCTCCGGCCCAATTCAAGGGCGGAGCTACGTGAGCGATACGGCCCTGCGGGGTGGCATAGACGGGGAAGGTACCCAGGGCAAGTGCGCTCAAGAGGGCCATCCGCGCGGCCGAGCGGTGCCAGACAAGGAGCGCGGCAACGACCTCAAAGAGAGCAAAGGCGAGAGCAAAAAGACCGATCTCATACGCGGCATAGACGCCGGGAGACAGACCGCCTCCCGCGGTGTGACGGAAAGCCGCGTATCGTTCAGGAAGCGTCGCGAGAACGACCGCGGCAACCAGTACTGCCATAGCCAGCCAGGCGAATCGCACCAGGAGGAGCCGTTGCCCCTCCAGGCGCATGTCGGTAGAATTGCGACTATCGGCAGACGCGAGCGGAAGAGGTGCTGCTATATCGGAAGCCCGGATCATAAGTGGCCTGCTCGCACCGTCTGCCTCGCTGGTGGCGAAACTAGGGCTGCAGAGTCCGCCTCCCCGGAGAGGCGGCGTAGCGTCGCTCTGACCGACTGGTGCGTCACCATTCTCACCGTACCACACGGCATTTATCGGCTACCCGGGCTGAGCAAGAGAGAAAATGGGCCTGACTCATGCCACTGCCTTCATCACTACCATTGCATCGAACTGCCCGTGCGACGCCTCCATAGAGCAGATGATCGAGGAGCAGAGACCGCCCTCAACTCTGGTCACTTCGTGCATGAATCACTCTTTGTTTTTGACAGTGGCACGCTGAATGGATTGGCTTTACGCACCATAACTGGGTTAACCGTACAACTCCGACTGTCCCGGCATCATGAGACAACGTCCCGGTTGAATCGGGACGATTGGCCCATCTGACAGGTCAGTGGCGCTTCCTCCCTGTATCCCTCGGGCCGCGGCGGCCGTGATGAGAGCACGCGCTCAGTGCTCAACCCGGCATGCCCGCCAGGGGAAAGGGTGCCTGCAGTACTTCGGTGCACCCTTGGCACGTATGGAACAGGTTTCAACGCACGAAGGAAACGGGATTACAACCAGCGTCGAGCCGCCCGCGTACCCGGGTCATTTGTCCCGGCTCATGCGGGACCTTGTCTCACGACAGTGGGGCACGCAGCGCAATACGGTAGCTAGAGGCGGTGAAAAGCAACAAACTGCTAGCGGATGGAGCCTGTCGCATGCGACCTGGATCGGGAAATGTCGGCGGAATGGCGGACCATATAAATAGCGCTCAGGGCCACACCACGCAGCACGACCTGGAGCGCATCTTCGCGGACTACCTGGATCCGGTTTATCGCTTCCTCTATAGCCGCGTGGGCAACCGGGAGGACGCGGAAGACCTAACCTCACAGGTCTTCCTCAAGGCATCGCGGCGGCTCGACGGAACGCGCACTGACGCAAGCGTGGCAGCGTGGCTTTTCACGGTGGCTCGAACCGTTTTAGCAGATCACTGGCGGGTGTACTATCGCGCTCCACCGCCGGTAGAACTGGACGAAGAAATGACTGGGGAGCGGTCCCACCCCGGTTCTACCGGCCGCTCCAATCGTCAAGCCGAACAGCTGGTGGAGTCAGTTCTTCAGGCGCTTCCACTGCGGTATCGGAGCGTGCTGGAGCTCAGGTTTCTAAAGGGGTATTCGGTTAACGAGGCCGCAGAGGAAATGAATGTGGCACCCGGCAATCTCAAGGTTCTTCAGCATCGCGCTCTTGCGCGCGCGGCTGAACTTGGATTCTCCTCACTCAAAGCAGGCGCCGCACAAGACTCTCCGGCAGATGCTTCCGAGAACCTTGTGTCCCGCGATGAGAGTGAAGGCGTAGGACTTGGCAGCATATGCCGACTCCATGAAAAGAATTCGACATGATGCAAATCTTGTGTCGATCGCCACAGTGTGGCCTACCGCGATCCTATCGAGAAAGAGCGCACCGCAAGAAGCGTTTCGTTTCAGGCTAGCCCAGAAGGATCAGCGCTGCCTGGCCAGCGGGTTGATGCAGCGCAGTGATCTCGAGCGTGATCTGTGTGCTTTCCTCTGTACTTCGTGAAAACAAGCTTCCACCTGAAAGGTCTTAGTATGCTCTTGCGACGAAGGAGGCAATCACATGAGCCAGCTGGCGGGAAATCCAAGTTTGAAGGCTCTGCAAAACTACCTTGCTGAGGTATGTCAGGAGCGTGGCTGGACCAAAGACAGCCCATCGGAGAAATTTGTACTTTTTATCGAAGAAGTCGGTGAGCTGGCCAAGGCCATGCGAAAATCTGCCGGCCGCTACGTAGAACAGGCAAAGCAGAGCAATGCATCATTGGAAGAAGAGTTTGCCGACGTGCTCAGCTACCTGCTTGATCTGGCCAACTGCTATCACGTGGACCTGGAAGACGCCTTCCGCGAAAAGGAACGAGTTAATCAGTCGAGAAGGTGGGAGTAACTCAGCGTTCTTCTCCTGACTATCAGGTAAGTCAGGTTCCAATTTCAGGTCTTGACCCGATATCGAGTCGAGGCGCCGTGCGGTATCGTATCTTTTGGACGCATCTCAGATACGACAGATGACCGAGCGCCTGGTGTATACGTTGTGCCGAAGCAGCAATGCCCTCTATCCCTGGCACTGGTCCTGGACCGAAGAAAGTGGGATCCATCTATGACTGGTTCTTCAAACGACGAGTTCGGTTTGGCAGCCACCCAGGAGACCCTGGTTGACTCTCTTGAACGGTTAGGGCGAAACCTGCGGCGAGGTCATAACTCCGACCCAGAATTGGCGATGGAGATGGCTCTCACTGCCATGGCCACTATCCGCATGTGGATAACTGCAGAAACCCTTCTCGCGGGAGCCCAGCAGGTGGGGCGGGTGCGGCTTGAAGAATGGGAACAAGAGCTAGTGGACGATATAGCTCACTGCTCCTTCCTACGCCAGCAGCTCCACGCTGAGCTGCGCCTTTCGCTTCGCGAGCGGAATCGACGGAGACAGTATCTCCAGCCGACCGGGGACAACGAGAATGGAAATAGCTCATCCACGCTGTCGCGACTGCTGGCGCGCGCGCACGACGGCAGCCATGCCTACACCTGGAAACCATCCGTTGTTGGTGCACCCGAGCACCCTGGCGCCAAAAGTCAGGATCGCAAAACGTCTGGCTGAAAGGCGAGAAGAAAGGGACCCTCCACCAAGGGGAGGCGCAGTCTCAGACCGGAAGATGTCGCATAAACCAGTCGCGCGCAAGGTCGCCAACACGCTCCAAAGTACCGGCTTCCTCGAATAAATGAGTGGCTCCCGGCACGATGACGAGCTGTTTTTCGCACTGAAGCAGATACAGGGCCTTTTCGTTGAAGTCAATAACCTGCGTGTCATAACCGCCGACGATGAGGAGGGTGGGGGCTCGCACCTGCGAGAGGAATGATTCAGCCAGATCAGGACGTCCTCCACGCGACACGACCCCACGTATCGTTGGTGCTCGTCGGGACGCAGCAACCAGAGCGGCGCCTGCTCCGGTGCTTGCGCCAAAATAACCGACAGGCAGCGATCGAGTCGTCGGGGAGCGGTCGAGCCACTCTGTTGCGCCTTCCAGGCGACTGGCCAGCAAGGGGATGTCGAAGACCCGCCGCCGGTCTTCTGCCTCCTGTTCCATCAATAGATCAACGAGGAGAGTCGCTAGACCGGCGTCTTGTAGGACACGAGCAACAGAGTTGTTGCGGGGACTGTTTCGCCCGCTCCCACTGCCGTGGGCGAACACCACAATGCCCCTGGCTGACCTGGGAAGTCCGAGAACGCCGGGAAGTCGCACATTCTCCGCGACCACCTCGACATCGTGTTCATCGGGACGAGGTCGGATGGCCATAGATGCCCTTCCGGTCGAGATGACGGACTCCTGGACCCTCGCTTTCCAATTGAACAGCACTGGACGTCAATCTCGCCCCATGCAGCTAAGATCAAATTCAGTCCTTGGCCTCTCCTCGTAAAGATCCCACATGGTCGTGCCTATAACCCTCATAAGGCCCTCCCGCGAGCCGACCTCGGCCGCGGCGCGTGCGGGTGACAGAACAGGGGCACAGTAGGTGAGCCGCTTTGCCAGCTGATACTCGAGATCGTGCACCCACTGTCCATCGGAGGCCCGAATCCGTAGCAGCAGGTCCCTCGTCGCCCTATCGGCAGTTGCATCTTTGAGGTACCGGTCGAGTGCCTCCATCCCCCGCGTCTTCTCGTGGATCAAACAGATCAGGTCGTAGCTCACGCTATCAAGCGGGAACTGCCCCTGTTCCGCGCTAGCGTCTTGTTCAATGGCCATCTCTCACCTCCGTAAGGAGATATCGCGGGAGCGGCTGCCTCCCACGATAGTGTGTCAACTGCTCGATACAAGTCCCGCGTTTGTCGTGGCTACCTCAAGCCTCCGGAGGTCCATGTGACAGAAGAAATCCGACGTCGAAAACTGTTTGCAGCCGTGTTACCCAATTTCTGCGGACAGTGTACGCCGATACGTTGGTGCGGCCTATCGGGTCAAGACCTGATTTTTTCCGGCGCTGAATCAGGAAGCAGCCTCAGTTGCATCCGGAGATCGCACCTCAAATGACGTAGAGAAGTTGGCTGCATGGCGCAGGATGGCATACGCCGAACAATACTTCTCCTCCGATAGCTCGATGGCGTGTCGGACGGCTTGTCCCGGAAGACGGCGCCCGGTAACGATGTGCCGGACCGTTATCTCGGTATACAGCCTGGGGTGGTCCTGGACCTTGATGCCGTTCACTTCCAGGCGATTTCTCGTTTTGCCTGCGCCGGTGTGGGATATGCGGAGGTCTAAACGGTCAGGCCGTCCCCAGCAGACGCTCGATGTTCTTCATAGTCTCGTCAAGTACTCGATTGATCTCGAGCGCGTTCTCATCCCGCTCGTCATGAAGACGAATGGTGACCGACGACCCGGTACCTGATTCCGATACCTGG
>DASVZE010000200.1:0-2103 GCA_036391775.1 Chloroflexota bacterium
GCTCAGACGGCGAGTAGAGAGGGCTTGTCGGCACGACCACGGCGCCTGCCTGCCAGGTGCCATAGATGGCAATCGCCATCTGCGGGCAATTAGGAAGCATCAAAGCCACACGATCACCCTTACGTACACCGAGCTGACGCAGCACACTGGTGAAGCGGTTGACTTCCTCTTCCAGGCGGTGATAGGTGATGGTTCGGCCAAAGTAACGGATCGCGGTACGGGTCGGATAGCGCGCGGCGTTGCGCGCGAGGACGTGTGGCAGCGAATCGCTGGGAACCTCAATCGTCGCCGAGATACCGGGCTCGTACCACTGTAGCCAGGGTTGGCTGTCTGCACCCCTCGCCGGATGTGCCACCTCATTGTGTACGGTCATGGCCGAACCTCCTTCGAAATGCGCGAGATACTCGGCCTCGGAACCACTGTCGGGCACACCTTTCCACAGTCACTTTACGTCACTCTCACCACATCAACCATCAGGTGGAGAACGGATTTTGGGGGCTCGCTGGGACGAGTAGGATGGCGCCCAGGGCCAAACAGAGTAGGGTTTCGGCTCGATTCGGGTTATCGCAAGCGCATTCGCTTCCACCTCAATAGCAGTCGCTTACATCGCTCGACAAGGGCCTCTACCCCTATGCAGCCAAGGCAATAGGCTTGTACACTAAGAGTAGAGACATGAGTCCCGCCAAACGCAGCGCTACCTGGCCGCATATTCCCAGTAGCGCGGACCCCAGAGACGTAATGGCACAGATCGAAAAAACCCTTATCCCAACCAGACCCCGCGCGGCAAACCGCCGGCATGGACAGTGGGACGTACTTTCCAGGCCAACTCTTCCTTTAATCCTCGGCCTGGGGATGGCAATTGCCTACACATTCTTCGGCGTACTGGCCTACGTGCACTATCCGCACGTCTACTCCCCGCTGCACAACACTCTAAGCCAGCTGGGGAACAGCAACTTGAATCCTCATGGCGCCGTCTTCTATCTCATTGGGTGTGCCGTGGGTGGCGCACTGGTGATGGCATTCTTCGCAAGTCTGGGACACTGGAAGCGCACCGGTACACCGCTGCAGAACCGGCTACTGCTCCTTATGCAGGCGCTGGGAGCGGTTGGAGGATTCGGACTCCTCATGAACGCAGTCTTCCCGGAGAATCAGCTGCCGGCGCATCATTTCTGGGCGGGTGTCGTGTTCAACAGCCTTGGCGCCGCCATGCTTCTCTCACCTTTCACCTTCCGCCGCCCAAATCTGCCCCACCTCGGTGTGCTGGTCGTTCCCGCATTCGCGGTAGCGGCAGTAGTTCTGATGTATGTCTTCGCGCCCATCCACCTGTTCGAGTGGCCACCGGTCACAGTGTTCTTGATCTCTCCCATCCTGCTGGGTTTCCATACCAGAGGCGTCGCAATCCTGCCCAGCCCGCACCAGGCGACAGAAATTCCTGGATCCTGAACCGCGCTTATACCGCGTATAGGGCAGCGCGGCGTAGCTGGGTCAGGTCTTTCCGGAGCAAATATCCAGTATTCGCCTGATAGGCGTTGGCTGCGTTACGCGATAGGCTCAGGTTAATCGCGTCCAGGCCGCGTGACAGTATGCCTGCGTCGCGACCTGGATGAGATGTTGGAGGGCCGGATGCGGTACAGGGAGAGGACGACGGACGTCCGCACGCCCGACCCAGTTTTGAGACAGGGGACACTATGGACGATCTAAAGGTATTCAGTGGAAACGCCAACCTTCCTCTGGCGATCGATATTTGTCGGACTCTCGATCTGCCGCTCGGCCAGGCGCTGGTGGACACCTTCAGGAACGGAGAAACGCGGATCAAGATCGGAGAGCACGTGCGCGGCACCGATGTCTTCGTCATCCAACCAACCTCTGCCCCGGCCGACCATCATCTCATGGAGTTACTGCTGCTGATCGATGCCTTGCGCCGTGCCTCGGCGGCACGCATCACCGCCGTGCTTCCTTACTACGGATACGCTCGCCAGGAAAAGAAAACGGCAGGTCGCGAGCCGATCAGCGCCAAGGTCGTGGCCAACATGCTTGTGGCGGCAGGCATCGATCGCCTCGTCACCCTGGATCTCCACGCTCCGGCGATCCAGGGCTTTTTCG
>DASVZE010000201.1:0-2471 GCA_036391775.1 Chloroflexota bacterium
CGCGCGTAGGCAACCACCCCAACGGCCATGGTGCGATAGCTGGAGCCTCGCTGCACCCGGGCACGGCCATCAGCCGGACCCTGGGGATCGCCCGGAGGGCCGCTCTTGTAATAGAGAGGGTCATACCAGTCGGCAACCCACTCCAGCGCGTTGCCTTCCATATCGAGCGCGCCATAGAAGCTCTTGCCCTTGGCGTACTGGGTTACCTCGGTCGTGTGCTTCACGCAGTTGTTGAAGTTCAACAGGTCGCAGGTCGGATCTGTATTCCCCCACGGGTAGAGATCGGCCTTCGGGCCGCGCGCGGCCTTTTCCCATTGCGCCTCGGTCGGCAGCGAGGCGTTCATGTAGTTGCAGTAGCTCTGTGCCTGGTCGTACGAAACACCCACCACCGGGTCGTTTCGGCTTTGGAAGCCCGAGAAGTCAGGGTTATCCGAGGGGTCCGGCGCGGTGCAGCGGTCCTGTGCGACGCATAGCTCATATTGCGCGTTGGTCACCTTGGTGGCATAGATCCAGAAATCGCTCAGGGTGACAGTGTGTTCGGGATTTTCCGCCGTTCCGTGGCCCATCTGGAACGGGCCGCTTGGCACGGCAAGGAGCGCCGTGCCGTCGGCGTAGGTCATCGTCGAGCCGAGTCGCATTTCCGCCGCAATGCTGATGGGTGCGACGGTTGGTGTAGGCGGAGCCACCGTGAGCGTGACGGCGAAGGGCACAGGGGGAGGAGCGCAGGCTGCAAGCAGCACAGCCAGAATAAGCAGAGAAGTAGATTTCATAGCAAGCTCGTGGGGAGAATTATATCTTCCCGCGCAAAGGAGCAGATTGGGTTATGGCATCCACGACCTGGAATCAACAAGCCCCCGCCGCGGCGAGGGCTTGTTGATTCATAGACTTGGATTCTATCCCGGATAGCAGATACAGGAGCAGGTGCTGGGGCTGAACACGCCGCCGTATCTACAAGACTGTCCGCACGAGTTGGCATTCAGCGTGCAGGCCGTCCCAGGATTTCCGCCACCGGTGCAGGTCGCAGGATCCTGGACGTGCACGTACTCCGTGTGGCTGGGATTGTTAAGGGCGCTGCCGTTGGGCACACACACCGACTTGCCACCGACCGATCCCAACGCACTTCCCAATGGACAGACCGGATAGTCCACCGGCGTGCCTGGTTCGGCAGAGCAGCACTGATTGACCGGATCAAAGGTCAAACCGGGCAGGCACTGACCGCCCAACGCACCGGTACCATCCCATACGCACATGCCGCTGGATTTATCCAGCTGGTAGTGAGCGCTGCATGTCGCCGGCGAGGATGCTGTGTAACTGCACGTGCTGCTGACGGTTACCGTCGTGTCGGAAGTGCAGTCATAGATCTGCGGGAAGGTGTGCGACGTGACCGAAACCGGTGTGCAGCTTCCAACGCCGCTGACACTCGCATTGGGGTCCGGCGAATCGCTGTCGACCACCACCACGGTTACCTTGCCCTGCTGGCAAACGGCTGTCAGCCCGATGGAGACCTTCGGGCAGGTCGCGGTCAAGGTACCGCCGCTGGATGTTCCACTCGCCACCGATCCAAGCAGTCCGATGGTCTGGCATATCGGTGCGAAGTAGGTTGGGTCATTGACGACACAGCGGAAGCCCAGATCGCGCCGATGATCCTTCGGCCCGTCGAAGAAGCGCGTCGAGGCGGCCACCTGATCCGCGTTGCTCCTATAGCTGGACGAGCGCACCGAGCGCTGCTGGCCGGTATCCGGTCCCAGTGGATCCTGGCTGGCACTGCTCTTGTAGTACAGGGCGCTATACCAGTCTGCCACCCACTCGAACACGTTGCCTTCCATATCGAGCGCGTGGTAGAAGCTCTGGCCCTTTTCGTACGTCGTCACGTTGGTGATCTTCCCAACGCAGTTGTTGAAGTTAAGGAAATCACATACCGGCGCATTGCTGCCCCACGGATAGATATTCCCATCGGGACCGCGCGCGGCCTTTTCCCACTCTGCCTCCGTAGGGAGGCGCCCGTGCACGAAGGTGCAATAGTCGCTCGACTGGGCATATGTCACGCCGACGACAGGGTCGTTCGCGTGGGTCACATCGTTGAACGTGAAGTCGTCGATCGGATCCGGCGCCTTGCACTTCCCAGCTTTGACGCACAGGGCGTATTCCTGGTTCGTAACCTTTGCCTGGTAGATCCAGAAATCGCTCAGGGTCACGGTGTGCTCAGGGTTGTCCGAACCACCGTGCCCCATCGTGAAGGGCCCCCCCGGCACGGCGACCAGGATGCTGCCATCCACGTACGGCCACATTGATCCGACCTCCATGCGCGGTCCGGCCAGGGCGACCGGTACGAGCGTCGCGGTGGGACCTACTTCGGTTGGTACGGGGATCAGGGTGTGGGTGGGCTGGACTGGAGGCGCTTGCGTGGGCGGTGGTGTCGCAACTGTCTGCAATGAGCAAGCCGCCACGAGGGCAGCCGCGAGGAGCCAGTA
>DASVZE010000202.1:0-3733 GCA_036391775.1 Chloroflexota bacterium
TGCTTGCCGGATACGCACGTATAGCCCTTCGCCCTGACCGATAGCGCCCAGACCGACGAGCAGGTGGATAACCTGGATCACCCAGTGGCCGTTTCCTGTAAGGATTCCTGTCTGAGTCAGGCCGAGAACCGGTACGATCAGGCCCCACACCACGGCCACGAGGACAAGGGTGGGTACGATACCGGCACGCCACGCCACCGCCGCGAGAGTCCAGAGGGAAAGAATGAGCAGGCTACCGGACAGGATGTGGATGGGAATCAGCCCGTCGGCCTTGCCTGTCCAGATGAATAGTCCAAGACCGATCTGAATCAATCCGGTGACCCGAATCGTCCAATGGGCGACGGTGCTTGGTGTATCCATGGTCGTCTCCTTCAGGTTGCTCGACACCTGCCTGCCGCGATACCAGGGCAGGGAACAATCAAGAAATAGTATCATATTTAAACGGTATAGGAATCAAACTATTATGGCACGGTACTGTAGAGCCATGAAGAGCGAGGAGGAGCAACAGACGGATCGCCGTGTCGAGGGCGTTGCTTTTCTTTTGGTCCAGCTGGGCTTTCGAGCGGCGCGTCGCTTTGGCGAACGCCTGGCGCCTCTGGGCCTGGAGCAGCGGCACGCCGGCTTGCTTCGCGCTGTGGCCATTCATGAGGGGCAGTCACAGCAGGATCTGGGAGATGCACTGGGCATCCCCAAGAGCCGGATGGTATGGCTGGTCGATGACCTGGAACAGCGCGGTTTGGTCGAGCGGCAGCGCAATGCAAGCGATCGCCGCGCCTACGCCCTGCACCTGACGCCCGACGGGCGACGCAGGGTCGCTGAGGTACGGACCATCATCCAGGAGCACGAACGCGAGATCACTGCCGGTCTACAGCCGGCCGAGCGCAAGGCATTGGCTGAGCTTCTACGCAAGATCGCTGCTCACCAGGGTGTCCTGGGAGACACGCTGCCGGGTCCAGCACCTGATGGCCAGGTGCATGAAGAACCCGGCTGACTCCCTTGCTAGACTCGGACAATTCAGCCTGAGATACAGGGAGACGGCTATGACGACGGAGAGTAGACCGCCGCGCAACAGCGATACGATTCTGCGTGGGCCCAACCGCGCGCCCGCCCGTGCCATGCTCAAGGGTACCGGGTACTCCGATGAGGACCTGCGCAAACCGATCGTGGGGATCGCCAATACCTGGATCGAGACCATGCCGTGCAATCTCAACCTGCGCAAGCTTTCGGCGCGCGTGAAGGAAGGGGTGCGTGCTGCCGGCGGGACACCCATGGAGTTCAATACCATCGCAGTGAGCGACGGCGTGACCATGGGTACCGAGGGAATGAAGGCATCTCTGATCAGCCGAGAGGTCATTGCCGACTCGATCGAGGTCGTCAGCCGGGGCCACATGTTCGACGCCGTCATCGCCCTGGTGGGCTGCGACAAGACCATTCCCGGCGCGGCTATGGGTCTCATCCGTCTTAACCTGCCGAGTCTGATTCTCTACGGCGGATCGATATTGCCGGGGAAGTACCAGGGGCGCGACATAACGATACAGGATGTGTTCGAGGCGGTCGGAGCCCACGCCGTGGGCCGGCTGAGCGACGAGGATCTGATGGACATCGAATCCTCTGCCTGCCCCGGAGCGGGAGCCTGTGGGGGGCAGTACACGGCCAATACCATGGCCATGGTCATGGAGTTTATCGGCCTCTCACCCATGGGATCCGCCAGCGTCCCAGCCGTCGATCCCCGGAAAGATGAGGTAGGCCGGGCGGCCGGTCGCCTTGCGCTCGACCTCATAGCAAACGAAACACGGCCCGCCGACATCCTGACGCGGGACGCCTTCGAGAACGCGATTGCTGCCGTGGCCGCGTCGGGTGGCTCGACCAATGCCGTGCTTCACCTGCTGGCGATGGCGCGGGAGTGCGGCATTGACCTTACGATCGAGGAATTTGACCCGATCAGCGAGCGTACTCCTCTGATCGCAGACCTCAAGCCCGGTGGCCGCTATGTCGCCGCCGACATCGATGGGGCAGGAGGGCTCGCCGTTCTCGCCGATCGTCTACTACGGGCCGGCCTGCTGCACGGGGATGCGCGGACAGTAAGCGGCCGCACTCTTGCCCAGGAGGCGGAGCAAGCGAAAGAAACGCCCGGGCAAGACGTGATTCGGCCGGTCGCGGATCCGCTCAAGGCCACCGGCGGGTTAGTGATTCTCAAAGGCAATCTGGCGCCGGAGGGGTGTGTGGTCAAAGTAGCCGGTCACGAGCGACTACATCACAGTGGGCCTGCTCGCGTTTTCGATAGCGAGGAAGCCGCCATGTCGGCGGTGCTGGAGAAGCAGATTCGCGCGGGAGATGTCGTCGTTATCCGATACGAGGGGCCACGCGGCGGGCCCGGCATGCGCGAGATGCTGGGCGTGACCAGTGCCATCGTGGGCGAGGGGTTGGGCGAGAGCGTGGCGCTGGTCACGGATGGGCGCTTCAGCGGCGCTACTCGTGGCCTCATGCTGGGGCACGTGGCGCCGGAAGCGGCGCGCGGCGGACCCATTGCGCACGTACAAGACGGAGACACCATCACTATCGATATCGAAGGCCGCCGGGTCGAGCTCGACGTCTCAGACGACGAGCTCGCAACGCGCCATGCCGGTTGGACGGAGCCTGAGCTGAGGTATCGGACGGGTGCGTTTGCGCGCTACGCGGCGCTCGTTTCTTCGGCCTCGAATGGCGCGGTGCTTTCGACCGTGCCCGTGTGATTTTCGTGTCAGGGAAGACGATGTCTTCCCTTATCGTATCTGGAGCACAGAAGCAGGCTACTTATCTTGACCTATTCAGTGACAGGCGTAGCGCGTGACTTCAGTCTCCGCTCGGTGTACCGCGCGAATCGCTGTCTCCGAATGTGGCACGGTGGCATAGGCTGTTCGTCTCTCTACCGGAATGGCGGGCACGTCACAGGCAAGCTGTGCCGGAGGGACACCCATTGGTTAGTCGGGACACATCATGGCAGCAGGCGCTGCTTTGTGGATACTGTGACTACCTCATTCCCTATCCGTTCCGTTCAGTACGACCAGAGACTCGTCCGGCAAGGGGCACGTACCATGGACGTGCAATCCCCTGGCGATTGACGTTATGCGTATGCACAGAGCACGGTCCCACAGGTCCCAAGCGCGAAACGATTCGGCCCACGCCGGCTCGGTGATTGAGCTACGCTCCCACTCCGCGGTTTCGCTGGGTGGGATTCTTATTATTATCCTCCTCGTACTTGTAGGCCTTCTGGGGCTTTCAAGGGACGGTCTGGGAGGTTGACAAGCTAAGCGAAACCGGAAGAACAAAAAGGAGCCTCCCAGACCGGGAGGCTCCTTTCTTTATGTGAGGAGTGAGCTATGGTCGTTGCCCCGAAGCAGATGTCCGATCCCTCGATTACCCAGGAGCAGTTGCTCACTGGCGGGGAGATCATGTGCGCCGCCCTGGTCGAAGAAGGTGTCCGTGTCTTGTTTGGCTATCCGGGCGGAGCCATTATGCCGTTCTACGATGCACTCTATGCCTGCTCCGATCTACACCATGTTCTGGTGCGGCACGAGCAGGGAGCAACTCACGCGGCCGACGGGTTTGCTCGAGCCACCGGTCAGGTGGGTGTGTGCGTGGGCACCTCGGGGCCCGGCGCCACCAATATGGTGACCGGTCTGGCCACTGCTTTCATGGACTCTGTGCCGATCGTCGCTATAACAGGTCAGGTAGCGAGGCCGGCAATCGGTAA
>DASVZE010000203.1:0-2439 GCA_036391775.1 Chloroflexota bacterium
GTTGTCGTACCAGGGGAACCAGTACTCGTGGGTCATCTGGTTGAGGGGGAAGCCCATCAGCTCGTTGACGAAGCCGGTGGCATTATAGACCCGCTCGCTGGCCATGCCGAGGCTGGCATCGGTGTTGAGGACCTGCACGGGACCGTTCATGACGCTGGGGTAGCTCGTGACCTTGACCTGTCCGGACGGGATCCAGTAGCTGCCCTCCAAAGACCCGGCGATGGACACGTTGACATTGTTCGCTGAGGTCGGCGTGCTCGTGGGAGTGTTGGTTGCGGTGCTTGTGGCTGTATTGGTTGATGTGCTCGTGGGTGTTCGCGAAGGCGTCGCGGTCGCAGTGTTAGTCGCGGTGCTAGTTGACGTGCTCGTGGGAGTGTTGGTTGCGGTGCTCGTTGGTGTTCGCGAAGGCGTCGCGGTCGCCGTGTTAGTCGCGGTGCTGGTTGACGTGCTCGTGGGAGTGTTGGTTGCGGTGCTTGTGGCTGTATTGGTTGAGGTGCTCGTTGGTGTTCGCGAAGGCGTCGCGGTCGCAGTCGCGGTATTAGTCGGCGTACTGGTGGAAGTACTCGTCGCCGTATTCGTTGGCGTAGCCGTTGGACTGCCAAATGGCACGCAGGAGGGGAATGCAAACGAGCCGATACGCGTGTCCCATGCCCCGTTGTTGCCATCCGTCTGGCTGACGTAGTACTCATTCGTGTACCAGAAGGTGCATCCATCCACCGGGTCCACGCTCATCGAGCTGTAATCGCCCCAGCGCGAGCAGGCGGAGCCGCCACAATTGTTCACCTGCGAGCCGCCTCCCGCCACAAGCTGGGTTTCGGATTGCGGCAATGTGTTGAGCGGGTCACCGGCCAGGCGTCCCGCGTATGCGATGCTTGGGAAATTGGGGCTGCTGCCATTGGATGTACTGTAGCCAAGCGCGGCGTTGCCCCCGTTGTCCACCGCGATGCTGCTCGCCCAGCGATACTTGCCATCCGCCGGGTCATACAATTGCTGCTGCGCGGGTGTGGTAGAGATCACCCCTCCGCTTACATTGATCTGCGCCCACTGCGAGCCGGTCGGTCCGCTTCTGGAGCTGCGGAACGTGTGTGTCACCCACAGCGATTCTGCGCTGCCGACGCGGCGGTACTGCACCTTCTGCATGATGCGGTCGCCCAAAGTATCCAGCGTATTGCTGGACGTCGCGGGCGACGGCTGCGGCACGATGTTGCTACCGGGATCAGTGTAGGAAGCCTGGCTTACGCTGGTCGCTGCACTGAGCGTGCCTCCGCCCCCGCAGTTCGTTCCTGGCGTGAACGTGCGCACCAGGAAGGCCCAGCTGGTGAGCGACTCCTGGACGTAGTACTCGGGCGTGCCGCCGGGAGGTAGTCCGTTCGTCCCCGGAGCACTCAGGTTGGCGGGGATCATGGTGAAGTAATCGCTGGTGCTGGCCGCGAAGCCGATCGATCCAGTCAGCGCGCCCCCTGCATACAGGTTGCTGCGGCTGAAGGAGCCGTACTCGCCACCCACATAGCTGCCCTGCGCGTTGAATCCATTGGCAGAATAATACAAGCAGTCGGTCCAGATGCCAAACTTGGGGTAGTCGTTGAGTGTGCCGGCTGGAGGTTGCCCCGTCAGCCCTGTATCGGTGCGGACGGCGTAAAGGTACCAGCCGCCGCTCACAGGGTCGCCGCTGCGCGAGACGGCGATACACTCATAATAGGGCGAAGTCGGATTTCCATTGACGACCGGGAAAGCGAAATTGGTCAGGATCCAGCGGTCTGCCATCGGGTCATAGAGCACCACGGGGTCCCCTTGCCCGTTGCCGTCGCACTGCGGTGCCTTCGAGCCGGCCCATAAAGCATCTTCCGTGAACGAGGCCAGCAGCGTGCCGGTCTTGCTGTACACCGCGAACGCGGAGTTCACGGCCTGCACATAGTCGTTTTGACCGACGTCTCCATTGGTATCCGGCGGGATGCCTGCGCCACAAGTTGTGCCGCTGCAAATGTCGTTGAAGCCCATGCCCGCGAAGTTGTGGGAAGCGCCGGGCATGGGTGCCAGAGAAAGGCCTGGGCCTGCAACAACCGAGCCGGATGGCGCCGGCTTCGTGCTGAGCGGCTCACGCAGCTCCTTTTCCTGCTTTGGTTTCGATGGAACGTGTGGGAGGTTCCGCACATCCCCCTGGAAGACGTACGGGCTGACCGCCGGAAGGGCGTACGTCAGGTGGCCTCCACCGCCGAGTGCAGCCGCCGGGGTCGAGCGGCCGGGCACCATGCCCAGAAACATCCATGTGAACACCGCTAAGACCACCCCAGCCCGTAGAATATTCTGTTTTATGTAGCCCATGCCACTATGATCCTGTACCCGTTGCGCGAACGGAAGGTCATTCCCCGTGCGCGCACAATCCAACTGCCGCTAATGGGTGGGCATTATACATCTAACCGGGGCGCGCGTTGTTCACTG
>DASVZE010000204.1:0-9753 GCA_036391775.1 Chloroflexota bacterium
CGTGGACTTTCGGGTCGCAGCCAATGAGGCCGTGGGTATTGTCGGTCCCAATGGCGCCGGAAAGACCACTTTACTCAACGTTCTTGCCGGATCTTTGCGACCTACCTCCGGACGGGTGCGCTACCGTGGCAGCGACATCACCCGGTTGCGCCCCGACCGGCGGTGCCGGCTGGGCATCGCCCGCTCATACCAGATTCCCCGACCCTTTGGCGGCATGACTGTGTTCGAGAATGTACTGGTTGCAGCGGGGCACGGTGGTCAGAAGGCTCAGAAGCAAAGTATCGAGGTGCTCGAGCTATGTGGACTCATACATGTCGCGAACCGGCGAGCTGACAGCCTGGGTCTGCTGTACCGCAAACGGCTGGAGCTTGCGCGGGCGCTGGCCACCGCTCCCGCCGTGTTGCTTCTGGATGAGATCGGCGGCGGACTCACAGATGCCGAGGCCACCGCGCTGCTGGAGACGATCCGTGAGGTGCGGCAGCGAGACATCGCAGTCATTTGGATCGAGCACATCGTCCACATCCTGATGCAGGCCATTGATCGGCTTGTCTGCTTCGATGCCGGCCGTGTTATCGCCGATGGTGACCCTCAAGCCGTCATTGCCGATGCCGCAGTCATTGATGCGTACCTGGGACGTGCTGAGGCATGACACTTCTCAAGGTTGAGTCGTTAGACGCTCGCCATGGTTTGCTGCAGGCGGTGCGAGAGGTCTCATTCACGGTAAGCGAGGGTGAAACGGTGGCCCTGGTGGGAGCCAATGGGGCCGGTAAAACCACGTTGCTACGGGCACTGGCGGGAGCACACCGTCCCTCCGGCGGTGACGTCATCTTCGATGAAGTCGCGATCACGAACATACCGGCGTACCGACGCGTGCGCATGGGTATTGTTTTGGTTCCGGAGGGCCGCCGCCTTTTTCCCAGTCTCACGGTAGAAGAGAACCTCCTGTTGGCGACTGCGTCAGGCCGGTCGGGCGTGTGGAACATCGAGACCGTCCTGGATGCCTTTCCCATACTCCGGTCGTTGCGCCGGCGGCCGGCGAGAAATCTCTCCGGAGGCGAGCAGCAGGCGGCTGCTATTGGACGCGGGCTGATGAGCAATCCGCGGCTCCTGCTCCTCGACGAGGTTTCTCTGGGTCTGGCACCAGTCGCCATTGAGGCCGTGTACGCGTCGGTGCGAACACTTATTCAAAACGGCACGACAATCCTGCTGGTGGAGCAGGATCTATCTCGCGCGATGCGCGTTGCCACTCGAATCCTGTGCTTGCTCGAGGGCCGCGTGGTCCTGGAAGGAACACCGGCCGACCTGACGCGAGAACGGATAGCCGCAGCGTACTTCGGTCTTGGTCGAACGTCCGGACAGGAGACCGCGTAGTGGTGTGGGCCAACGCGATTGTTCAGGGGGTATTGCTGGGCGGGTATTACGCTCTGCTGGCCTGCGGGCTGTCACTGATGTTCGGAGTTATGCGTATTATCAACCTCGCTCATGGCGACATCGCCGTCATTGGCGCTTATCTCATTCTGGTGGCGCTCCAGCACACCTCGATGTCTCCATTCACGGCCGCCTTGATCGTTCTGCCCGCCATGTTGATCCTGGGTTACGTGCTCCAGCAAGTTCTCCTGGAGCGTAGCCGGGAAGCAGGGCAGCTGACACCGCTTCTGACTACCTTCGGACTTGCCGTCGTGATCCAGAACGCGGTTCTACAGATCTTCTCGCCGGACGTGCAGTCGTTCGGGGGGAGTGCCGGAGACATCACGACGGCAAGCTGGCAAATCAACAGCGAGGTGTCGGTGCCCGCTATCGGCGCTTTGATCTTCGCCGTCGCGGTTCTAGTGCTCGGCGGTCTTCAGCTCTTTCTCTCACGAACCCGTCTCGGCCTAGAGATGCGCGCCACTGCCGAAGACTCCGACACAGCTGAGCTGGTGGGCATCAATTCTCGCGCAGTGTATGCGCGGGCCACAGCTCTCGCGGTTGCAACCGCGGGCCTCGCCGGTCTATTTCTCGGCATTCGCACGACCTTCGAGCCCACGAGCGGTTCAACACTGCTCATCTTTGCTTTCGAGGCAGTTGTCATTGGCGGGTTCGGTTCGCTTTGGGGAACGCTGCTTGGCGGCATTGCCCTCGGCGTAGCGCAGACAATCGGAGAGCAAATCAATCCCGAATACTCAATTCTGGCCGGCCACCTTGTTTTTCTGGCCGTCCTGGCTTCTCCGCGGGGCAGTCTCCTCGTGTCGCGTGGAGTACAGGGATGATGGGAGAGCAAGTGCCTGGGAGATATCAGGTCCAGCGCTGGACGATACTGTCGATTACCTCGACTGTCGCATTCGCCGTCCTGGTGGTTGTTCTGACCTTCGTCCCGGTGATCTTCGGGATTGCGACGACACAGAAGTTAACCTCACTCCTGATCCTAGTGATTCTTGCCGTCATGTGGAATGCGCTTGCCGGTTACGGCGGCCTCGTTTCGGTCGGCCAGCAGGCATTCATCGGGATCGGCGCTTACGGCACCATCTACTTGACGCAACAGGGAATCGAGCCGTATGTGGCCATGATACTGGCCGCCATCATCGCTGGGGTTATTGCCTTACCCGTTTCCCTTGTACTTCTGAGGCTGAGGGGTGGGCAATTCGCCATTGGGGCGTGGGTGGTGGCCGAGGTCTTCGCCATTCTGGTGTCACTCGATCAATCGCTGGGAGGTGGTACCGGCATCTCGCTTACCACCCTCGACGTTTACTCGCCTTCCCGCCGCCAGGCCTATACCTATTGGCTGGCCCTCGTCATGGCGGTCATCTTGCTCTCGGCCGTCATCGTTCTGCTGCGCAGCCGGCTTGGTTCTTCCTTGCGGGCCATTAGGGACGATGAGGAGGCGGCCGCGTCGGTGGGAATCAATGTGATGCAGGGCAAGCGTATTCTTTTCATTCTCGCCGCATTTGGCTGTGGCGCGGCAGGCGCCCTGGTCCTGGCCAATACACTGTTCATAGAGACGCAATCCGTCTTCGGCGTCCAATGGTCGGCCTATATGATCTTCATGGTGCTAGTTGGTGGGCTGGGAACTGTGGAGGGACCGATCATTGGAGCTGTTCTCTTCTATCTCATTCAGAATAGGTTCGCCGACTACGGGGCCTGGTACCTGATCGGTCTGGGAGCCGTTGCGATATTGTTCGCCCTCTTTGTCCCTCGCGGTATCTGGGGTCAGATCGAGGCCCGTTTCCACCTTCATCTACTCCCGGTTGGCTACGTCTTGCGCCGAGCGGAATCCGGCGGCTCTGCTCCGTCTTCCCCACCTGGGGAGCTGCCAGCACGGGCGAGCCGAGGTGGCCACGATGACTGAGATGATGGCGTTGCCGGACGCCATTGCCCGCACCGTCCGTGACGGTGCGAGTGTCGCTCTGGAAGGATTCACTCATCTCATTCCTTTTGCCGCGGGTCACGAGATAATACGTCAAGGCCGGCGTGACCTCGAGCTGATCCGGATGACTCCCGATCTGCTGTATGACCAGATGATCGGCATGGGGTGCGCTCGGCGTCTGATCTTCTCCTATGCAGGTAATCCGGGAGTTGGATCGTTGCATCGCTTTCGAGACGCGGTCGAGTACGGATGGCCCAATCCTATCGAGCTCGAAGAGCACAGCCACGCGGGGATGGCCAATCGCTATGTTGCGGGGGCGTCCGGCCTGCCCTTCGCGGTGCTTCGCGGCTACAGCGGAACCGATCTGCCCAAGCATACGGACACCATAGCGCCCATAACCTGTCCCTTTACCGGAGAGGTCCTGACGGCCGTGCCGGCCATTCGACCAGATGTCGGTATCATCCATGCCCAGCGTGCCGACCGGGCCGGCAATGTGCAGATCTGGGGCATTATCGGCGTCCAGAAAGAGATCGCCCTGGCGTCACGGGTGACCGTTGTGACCGTCGAGGAAATCGTGTCGAGACTCGAGCCGGTACCTGGCTCGATCGTCATACCCGGCTGGGTGATCACGGCGGTGGCTATGACTCCCGGTGGCGCCCGGCCATCGTATGTGCACGGGTATTACGAGCGGGACAACACCTTCTATAAGGAATGGGAGGCCATTAGTCGTGATCGGGACCGTTTTCGGGATTGGATGGATGAGCATGTGTATCGGTCAGAGTCTGCGAGCTAGTAGGGATCTGTAAAGCCGTGCGAAACATCATGGGGTGTAGGCAATCTCGCAGGAGTAGGCGCCTGCCTCGAGGGAGCTGGACATGGCTCGGACACCGCCGGTGACTTATACCCGGGATGAGATGATGACCGTAGCGGCGGCTCGCGAACTGCGCCCGGGGATGCGCTGTTTTGTCGGTGTCGGGCCACCGAGCCTGGCAGCCAATCTGGCTCGTGTCACTCACGCTCCCACCATCGTGCTGATTTATGAGTCCGGCACGATCGGGGCCAAACCTCTACACTTACCGCTCTCGATCGGTGATGGCGAGCTGGCAGAGACTGCGGACGCCGTGGTTTCGGTTCCAGAAATTTTTAACTACTGGATACAACCGGGGAGAATCGACCTGGGCTTTCTCGGGGCCGCCCAGATCGATCGCTACGGCAATATCAACACCACGGTGATCGGCAGCTACGATCAGCCGAAGGTTCGTCTGCCCGGTGCCGGTGGTGCGCCGGAGATTGCTACGTCGGCCAAAGAGGTGATGGTGATAGTAAAGCAGTCCAGGAGAACCTTCGTTGAGCGCCTGGACTTCGTCACGTCGGTCCGCTACCTCACCGCCGGCACTGCTCACAGCCCGGCCTCTCAGGACGGCCGCTCCATCACGGTTGTCACCGACCTGGGCATCCTTCGTGCCGGGCTGCGCACTCATCAGCTCACCGCAACTGAGCTTCATCCCGGTGTTACCCTGGCGCAGATGCAAGCAGTGACCGGCTGGCCACTGACTGCGGCCGATGGCCTGGAGGAGATATCTCCTCCGACCCGGGAGGAGCTTCATGCACTCCGTCACCTCATGGCGGCAAGCAGAGAACCGGCCTGATGGCGGTTGTCGCCCGAGCGGCCATGGATGCAGGAAAGGAGAACAGCGCTTGGACATCAGGACTGGACAGAGGCCCGCCACACAGCTTGCCGGCTATCGCCGGGACGTTGCGGCGATCGATCCTCCATACGACTATCCGGAGTACCGTTCAACTCAGTACCGACATCCGTTACAGCCCCTGGTCATGTTGCCACACACGCTCTCCGAGATTACGGGGCCCGTCTACGGCCACCGGTCGGTAGTGCCATCCGACCATGACCTTACCTGCCAGCATGCGGGCGAGCCGTTAGGCGAGCGTATCATCGTCAGTGGCAGACTGCTCGATGGTGACGGAACGACAATCCGAAACTCTTTGATTGAGATCTGGCAGGCGAATGCCGCGGGCCGGTACGCGCACCGGGTGGATCGGCATCCGGCACCGCTCGATCCGAACTTCAGCGGCGCGGGACGCTGCCTCACCAATGATGATGGTTGGTATGAGTTTGTGACGATCAAGCCCGGCGCGTATCCATGGGGGAACAGCTCAAACGCGTGGCGTCCGGCGCACATCCACTTCTCGATCTTTGGCCCGGCATTTGCGACCCGTCTCGTGACCCAGATGTACTTTCCAGGCGATCCACTCATGGCCTACGATCCCATCTTTCAATCGGTTTCCGACCCCCGCGGACAGCAGCGTCTGATCAGCTCTTTTGATCTCTCCCTGACCCGACCCGAGTGGGCGCTTGGCTATCGGTTCGATCTGGTTGTGCGAGGGCGTGAGGCCACACCCATGGAGCAATCCTGATATGTCTGCACCTCTCGTTCCCACACCGTCCCAGACCGTTGGCCCGTTCTTTGAGTTTGGGCTGCTGGATCCACCGCAGCACGAGCTGGTTCCCGCCGGCACGCCAGGAGCGGTTCGCATCGAGGGTGTGGTGTTTGACGGTCAGGGGCTTCCCATCCCGGACGCCATGATCGAGATCTGGCAGGCTGCTCCGTCCGGGCGCTACCCGCACCCCGAGGATCCGCGCGCCGGGCTACCGATCGACGACGGTTTCACCGGGTTCGGCCGCAGCGGAACTGACGCCTCGGGCACATTCTGGTTCATGACCGTCAAGCCTGGCCCGGTTCCCTGGCCTGACGGCCGGCCGCAGGCTCCCCATTTAAACCTGTCGGTCTTTGCGCGTGGACTCCTCAAGCGCCTCGTGACGCGGCTCTATTTTCCCGATGAGTCCGCAGCCAACGCGCTGGATCCGTTGCTCTCCTCCCTTGATCCCTCGGTGGGGTCAACGCTCGTTGCAGTCGAGGATAGAGGCGTGCTGCATTTCAACATTCGCCTGCAGGGCCAGGGTGAGACCTGCTTCTTCCAGGTCTAGCAATGCTCTTTGCGCTACTCTTCGTGCCCGATCGATCGCGCGACGCAGTATCCGGGTCCGCCTGGATCCAGGCCATGCTGGATGCGGAAGCCGCGCTGGCGCTGGCGGAGGCAACTGTGGGTCTTATTCCATCAGCTGCGGCCGAGAGCATTGCGCGCTGCTGCATAAGCGAGCATGTCGATGTTGATGCCCTGAGTGTCGAGGCGCGGGCCGCCGGCAACCCGGCTGAGCCTCTGGCTCGCGCCCTCCGGACGATGGTGCCGGAAGACGTGCGCCGCTATGTCCACCACGGAGCGACCAGCCAGGACATCCTGGACACAGCGGGTATGCTGATCGCCTCGCGGACCCTCGAGTACATCGAGCTGGACATGAGCCGGCTCATGTCCCACCTCGCGCGTTTGGCCGAAGAGCACCGCGAAACCTTGATGGTGGGACGCACCTTATCCCAGCATGCGCTGCCCATCACCTTTGGCCTGAAGGCTGCCGGCTGGCTGGAGGGAGCAACCCGCGCGTTCGCCGGACTGCGGCACCTGCATGACGATTGTCTGGCCGTGCAGCTGGGTGGCGGGGCAGGAACTCTCTCCGCACTCGGCGTGCACGGCGTGGCCGTTCTCCACGAATTCGCGCATATCCTCCAGTTGAACGAGCCGGATCTACCCTGGCACACCGAGCGCGGCCGGATCGCGGAGATCGGCGCCGCTCTCTTCCGCACTGCAGGAGCTCTCGACAAGATCGCGCTGGACATAACGCTTCTGGCGCAGACAGAGGTTGGAGAGGTGATTGAGGATAGTGAGGGCCGGCGTGGCGGATCGTCGACCATGCCACAGAAGCACAATCCGGTCGGGAGTGTCCTCACACGCGCCTGCTCCCGGGAAGCGCAGTCCGGCAGTGAGCTTTTGCTGCGCAGCATGGCGCAGGAGCAGGAGCGTTCCACGGGAATCTGGCAGGCTGAGTGGCAGGCGATGTCGGACGCGCTGGCCTTTACCGGCGGAGCCGTGGCATGGTTGGGCGAGACCATGGCCGGACTGAAAGTGGACGCGGATCGTATGCGCGCCAACCTGGACACCTCACGTGGCTTGCTCATGAGCGAGCGGGTCGCGCTCCTGCTGAGTGAACGCACCGGTCGCGATGAAGCGCATCAGCTGATCCGGTCGGCGAGCCGGCAGGTAGATGCGGGGGAGGGTGCCTTGGGTGAGGTACTGAAGGCCGACGACACGGTTCGTCGCTATCTCTCCGCTGAAGAGATCGACATGGCTATGGATCCGGGGACATACATCGGATCGGCGCACCTTTTCATCGATCGCGCACTCGCTTATTACCGCAGTGTGGTGGGTGAGCGCCAGGAGGCATAACAATGACATCGCTGGCATATACCATTGACGGCCCACCCGACGCGCCGGTCCTTGTTCTTTCGGGTTCGCTGGGAAGTACCGTCGATATGTGGCAGCCGCAGGTGGCGGCGCTCGGCACGCACTGGCGCATTCTGCGTCTCGATCATCCCGGACATGGAGCCTCACCGATCTGGAACGAGCCGGTAACGGTTAGCGACATCGGCCAGGCTGTGCGTGAGCTGCTGACCGAGCTAGGCTTCGACCGCGTGTCGTTCTGCGGACTCTCCCTCGGCGGTGCTGTCGGCCAGTGGCTGGCGGCACATGCGCCGGAGAGTGTCGAGTGCCTGGTACTGTGTTCTACGGCGGCACAGTTTCCCAATCGCGATGCCTACCGGCAGCGTGCGACGGTTGTTCGCAAGCAGGGCACAGAAGCGATTTCGGCCGCGGTCGTCGATCGCTGGTTCACGCCGGATTTCCATGGGCGGCAGCCAGCCGTGGTGGAGACTTTTAGGCGAATGATCGAATCGATCCCTCCTGAAGGCTACGCTGCCTGCTGCGAGGCTGTGGCCGCCTTTGATGGCCGGCAAGATCTCACTGCCATCCGAGCGAGCACCCTTGTGATCGCCGGTGCGGATGACCCGGCGATTCCCGTGGAGCAGGCGCGGGCGTTGTGCAGCGGAATCGCCGGTGCGCGACTCCTCGTGATCCCCCAGGCGGCACACGTTGTCAACGTCGAGCAGCCCGAGGTCGTGAACACAGCCATCATGGAGCATCTGAGCGAGGTATTGCATGCCTGAGGGTGGAAACGTGTCAAGTCACGACAAGGGCGAACGTGTTCGCCGTGAGGTCCTGGGCGACGAGTACGTGGACCGCGCCAATGCCGGAACGACCGACCTGACTCGTGACTTCCAGGATCTGATCGTTCGCTACGCCTGGGGCGAGATCTGGACGCGACCCGGGTTGGATCGCCGCATGCGAAGCGCGGTCACCATCACCGCTCTCGTCGCTGGCGGTCACCATGAGGAACTGGCAATTCACCTACGCGGGGCGCTGCGAAGCGGTTTGACCCGGGAAGAGATCAAAGAAATCCTCCTGCAAAGCGCTATCTACTGCGGTGTGCCGGCAGCGAACACCGCGTTCCGCATTGCCAGTCGCGTGCTCGATGCGCCGGAGGAAGGCTGAGATGCGCACCCAGGTTGGGATCGTGGGGGCGGGACCTGCGGGTCTCTTGCTGTCTCATCTTCTCCACCTGGAAGGTATCGAGTCGGTCGTCCTCGAAGACCGCAGTCGGGAGTATGTGGAACAGCGCGTTCGCGCGGGCGTGCTGGAGCAAGGCACGGTGGATCTCCTGAATGAGACCGGCGTGGGAGAACGTATGCGGCGGGAGGGGCTCCAGCACCGCGGGGTCAATCTGCGTTTCAACGGCCATACGCACCATGTTGACTTTGTCGATCTGGTCGGCCGGGGAATCACGATCTACGGGCAGCAGGAAGTGGTAAAGGACCTGATCGCTGCCCGGCTGGCCGCGGGTGGCCGGGTTCTTTTTGACGTACCCGAGGTGACCCTCCTCGATCTCACCGGCGAGTCTCCGGCGATCCGGTTCCGAGACGGCGAGGGGGCAGACCACGAGCTTGTCTGCGACTTCATTGCCGGTTGTGATGGTTCCCATGGGGTATCGCGGCCGTCCGTTCCGCCAGGTGTGTTGACCGTCTACGAACGTGTGTACCCTCTTGCCTGGCTCGGTATCCTGGCTCAATCGCGGCCCGTCTCGGAGGAATTGATCTACGTCCATCACCAGCGCGGCTTTGCACTTTTCAGCATGCGCACTCCCGAGATCACACGACTCTACCTGCAATGCACTCCCGACGAGGATCTTGGCGACTGGCCGGATGAGCGCGTCTGGGAGGAGCTGCAAGCGCGGCTGGGAGAGGAGAATGGAGCAGCGTTCCTGACCGTGGGATCGATCTTGCAGAAGGGCGTCACACCCATGCGCAGCTACGTCGTGGAGCCCATGCGTTACGGCCGGCTGTTCCTGGCGGGCGATGCGGCACATGTCGTGCCGCCGACCGGAGCCA
>DASVZE010000205.1:0-3917 GCA_036391775.1 Chloroflexota bacterium
GGACCCGGCGCGGGCAGCCAGGGCAGTGGTTGGCGCCAGCCGTTCTATTCCGCGGGCGTCCTGCCTCACCCAGGCGATCGCCGGGCGGTGGCTTCTCGCCTCTTACGGACATCCCAGTCAGGTGCATATAGGTGCGGCGCGAGATAACGATGGCAGGCTAGAGCTTCATGCCTGGCTGGACTGTAACGGAACAATCGTTATCGGAGGGGAGGAATATGCTGCCTTTCAGGCGCTCCCCGATGTGTTCAAGCGGTCGATGATACGGCGCTAGCCGTGGCTGACGCCCGCTGTCCCAGCGCTTCGACAAAGCCCTGCGGATCCTTCAGGCTCAAGATCAGGTGACGTACCTGGATTCCCCTGGGTCCCGAGTCGCTCTCACTATCATCATGCTCGGGGACAACTTTCCTGGCATCCACCGTGTCGGTGAAGTCCACCATAACGAGCCCTTCGTGCGAGCCGATGACCGCGATCGTCTGATCCGCGAAACGCTCCGCAGCCGCGGACACACCCAGGGGGAGGAACACCGTCGGCTTTGGATCATCTATCTGTTGCGCGGCGGCGACTTGGCCGCGGCCTGCGTGCAGCTCGAAAAGATCGCCGAGGTGTACCTCCAGCTCGGTATCCGAAACGGTTGCTGCGGAGTTTCGGGCGCTGACCCCGGGTAGATTGGTGCGCGCTGCGTCGTCGATCACCATTTGAAAATCCATGACAAACCTCCGTCTCTGTGCTCATATGTGTGCAAGAGTCGCGCCGTCCATACTGAATGGAAGAGTTCTTGCTGTTGGTGGAATGACGATGAAAGAGCGGGCGATGCACATGAGTCGAACGACTGCCGCGCTGCAAGACGCGATGAGGCGCAGTCCGGTGGACTGCCCCATTTGCGGCGTGGTAACAGCCGAGACCCGGCAGTACGTCGATCACCTTTTCTACGAGCGGGTAAACGACATACCGACGCGTGAGACGCTCCGCAAGGCGGGTGGATTTTGCCGGCGTCATGCTCATGTGATTCTGCAGCAGGCAGACGCGCTTGGCTCGGCGCTCATCTTTGAGGACGTCTTGAATAACAACGTGCGACGGCTGAGATCGGGATCCTTTGATCGTCCTCCCGGCAATAACAATCCTCTGGCGCGGTTGTTTGGCGACTCGCGTCCACCGGTACCAGGAGAGCAATGCCCGGTCTGCGTGATGGAATGTGAGGTGGACGAGAGAGCAGTGGACAGCCTGATGGAGGCGCTTGATAACCAAGAGTTCAGGGATGCCTTCACGGCATCGATTGGTATCTGCCTTCCCCACTTTCGGCTCGCTCACTTACGCGCTCGGGATCCCCAACGGTGGGATGTTGTCCTTCAGACCGAGATCAGGTCTTTGGAAGTGCTGGCGGCTGAGCTGGGAAGCCTTGCCCGCAAGTACGACTATCAGGTGAAAGACAAGCCACGTGGCGCCGAAGCGGAATGCTGGAAGCAAGCGCTCAAGATCACCTCGGGCTGGTTCATCGAGGACTAGAGAGGAATCGTCGCCGCAGACCGCTCAGGGCAGCATGGATCTACCCGTCTTGAGTGCACGTGCCCACCAGGCCAGGTCGTCGAGCAGCCGCGTGGCTGCCGCGTTTATGTTCCTTATGGCTGTACAAGCGCGGAGGCGTCGACAAACGTCTTCTGCAAAGTGGGATACAGCGTGCGATAGACCTGGTAGCCCTGGTCATAGCGCCGGGATGTATCGGGATCCGGCTCTACCCGCCCCGCGACGGCGATGGTGGCCCCGCAGGCGGCGGGCAGATCACGATACACACCAACTCCAACTGCGGCCAGGAGGGCCGCGCCAAACGCAGGGCCCTCGGCCGCCGTGGTACGGGCCAGCTCCGTGCCGAGTCCGTCTGCCAGAATATGAAGCCAGAGTTCGCTCCGTGCCCCACCCCCCGCTACGCGAATCGCATCGAGCTCAACGCCAAGACCGCGCAGGATCTCCCATGAGTCGCGCAGGCTGTAGGCGACTCCCTCCATGACGGCACGTATCAGGTGAGCGCGGGTGTGGGCTCCAGAGAGGCCAAAAAAGACACCTCGCGCCAGAGCGTCCATATGCGGAGTCCGCTCCCCTTGCAGATAAGGAAGGAAGATCAGCCCGGACGACAGCGGCGGGACCTGGGCCGCCTCCGCCGTCATGATGCTGTATGCCTCCATGTCCCTGTCGTCTTGAACCCGCAACACGTCGCGCAGCCAGCGCAGGCTGAAACCGGCGCCCTGTGTCACGCCCATAAGGTAGAACGCTCTGGGTACCGCGTGATTGAAAGTATGGATTCTGCCCCCGGGCTCAATCCGCGGCTCGGCCGAAAAAGCCAGCAACACACCGGATGTTCCGATAGAAAGCAGTCCCAGACCATCGCTCACCGCACCCGTTCCCACCGCTCCGCAGGCGTTATCGGCGCCACCGGCCACGACCGGCGTACCTTCCGCCAACCCGGTTTTTGCTGCTACCTCCTGCATGATGGCCCCGCATTGGTCGGCGGAGGCACGAACCGGGGGCAAGAACGACTCATCCAGCCTCAGAGCGTCTAGCACCTCGCCGGACCAGCGAGCGTGCTGCACGTCGAAGAGCAGCGTTCCAGCCGCATCCGACACGTCGGTCGCGATCTCACCGGTCAGGCGGTAGCGAATGTAGTCCTTGGGAAGCAGCAGAAGTCTGGCACGGGCGAAGACCTCCGGCTCGTTCTCGCGTACCCAAAGAACCTTGGGTGCGGTGAATCCCTCCAGCGCCGGGTTGCCGGTGAGGCGAATCAACCGCTCGGCGCCGATCCGGTTGGTGATCTCGCGGCACTGCGCGGTGGTACGCTGATCGCTCCAGATGATGGCGTGCCGTACCGGCTGTATGTTCTCGTCCAGCAGAACCGCCCCGTGCATCTGCCCCGAAAGGCCGATTCCCGCGATCTCGCTTGCATCAGTGCCCGTCTGCCGCAGCAGAGAGCGAATGGCCTCCACCGTGCTGATCCACCAAGTCTCGGGGTCCTGCTCCGCCCAACCGGGCCGGGGATGGATGAGAGGATACTCGGCAGTCGCCGCCCCCAGTGACTTCCCGGTCTCGTCAAAGAGCGCCGCTTTGCAGCCGGTAGTTCCGATATCGAGTCCGAGCAGATGTGCCACGCCTTCGCACCTCCGGACTATTATGCGTGGCCTATAGGATATTCGAAGTGGGGATGGAGGCAGGACGCAACTCCACGCGTCCGGTGAAAGCATCGGACAGATAGAGGACCGGGAAGCTCTCACCTATCGCCTTCATGAAACGGTCACATGCGTCACATCAAAAGTTCATGCAACGACCGTAGTGTGGTTGGTGGACGACGCCCACCTGTGACATCGCTGCCGGAAGGATCATCAATGTTCCAGTCCTCAACCTCCTATCCCATCATCCATTCACCCGTATCCGTTGTCACCGCGATAGCCGGACGACACACGTCATGAGTGCTACGCCACTCGGAGACGTGCTCGTGTCGGCGGACCCATCGGCCAAGCATGCGGAACGTCAGGCGTGGATCCGTTCGCATCCACAGGCCCGTCCGTCGCCGTGGCGTGCCTGCTGGCGGCCGGCGCGCTGGTGCTGGGACGTCTCGGCGTGACGTTCGTGCTTTCACCCGACCAGACCTTTCGCTTCGACATCCGTACCACGTTACCCATCACCCTCGTGGGGACGGCTTGCTTGCTGGTGACGCCAACCGCCTTCGCTGCCCAGTCGGTGGCGAACGGCAACGGCGCTGCATGGCTTCCACAGGCGGGTCCCAATCTCTCCATGGGCTTCGGCCCGGGACGGCCAGGTGGTGTTGGCGGGCCTCCGAGCGGCACAGCGCGGTTTGGCCCTCCGATCGGAGTCACGGCCCGAGGTGCCTCGATCACAGGACAAACAGGCACCGGCTTCCGGGCCCGTCAGGG
>DASVZE010000206.1:0-3693 GCA_036391775.1 Chloroflexota bacterium
GGAGAACTCTAGGCTACGAGCCCGATGAGCTGACAGGCTCTACCGTCTTCGTGCGCGCCCACCCGGACGACCGTGACAGAATCCTGTTCTTGCTTTCTCAGGCACGAGGCAGGCCGGGTACTGCCGTAACGGCGCGCTTTCGGATCAAGCACAAGAACGGCACGTGGCGGACTATCGAAGCTACGGGATCCAACCGACTGGACGATCCGGTTATCAGAGGGTTCGTGGTAAACAGCCGCGACATTACGGATCGGGTAGAGGCTGAAGAGCAGCTTCAGGACCGCGAAGAAGAATACCGGCGAATATTCGAAGCCAGTACCGACGGACTCCTGATCTCTGACATGGACGCGCATCTGGTGGCGGTTAATCCGGCAATGGCGCGTATGCATGGCTACACGCAGGATGAGATTTTGCTGCTCCACCCGACAGAGTTCATCCACCGCGCATACCATCCTGTGTTTGCCGAATACATGGAGACATTGCGTGAGGGAGGCACCTATCAGACGCGTGCAATGGACGTTCGCAAGGATGGCTCCAGTTTTCCCGTCGAGGTAAACGCGAGTACCTTTCTATACCGCGGACGTCCGCACGTTCTGGCTTCCGTTCGTGACATCACTGAGCGCGTGGAGAGCCAGCGCCAACTCAGAGAAAAAGAAGCGCAGTACCGAGCGATATTCGAGTCCAGCAGCGACGGTCTCATCATCAACGATCCCACCCAGGGAGTGGTCGTAGAGGCCAATCCCGCCGTCTGCGCCATGCACGGGTACACCTATGATGAGTTTATCGGTCTCCATGCCAACGACTTCATTCACCCGGATTATCACCATGTATTTGGTGAGTTTCTGACGACGATCGTGGCCGGGGGCAGCTACCAGACTCAAGCAGTGGATACGCGAAAGGATGGAAGTGCCTTTCATGTCGAAGTCCACGGTTCGCCCGTCATATATAAGGGGCGCATCCATATTCTTGCGGTCGTGCGCGATGTCACTGCTCGTATCCAGGCGGAGAAGGCAGTGACAGCGGAGCGACAGCGGCTCTCTCGGGAACTGCATGATTCCGTATCGCAAGCTCTCTATAGCATCGGTTTGAGCGTCCGCACAGCCCAGGCGTTGCTGGATGTAGACCCGGCCCGCGCTGCTGATCCCATCGAGTTTGCCCTTTCACAGGTAGACCGGGGTCTGGCGGAAATGCGCGCGCTGATATTTGATCTGCGCCCGGAGGCGCTGGAGCGAGAAGGACTTACGGCCGCGTTGCAGCGCCAGGCCGCTGCGCTGCGCGCTCGCCATCAGATTCCGGTGGATCTGGACCTATGTGATGAACCGGACGCGGTCCTTGCTGTGAAGGAAGCGCTCTACCGCATCGCGCAGGAAGCATTGCACAACACGGTAAAGCACGCCCATGCCACCGCGGTAGGTATCTCTCTTCGCGCGGATAGCACACGTGTGTGTCTTGAGATTCACGATAACGGACTGGGTTTTGACCCGGCTCATGCATACCCTGGCCACCTCGGCCTTCGGTCAATGGCAGAGCGGGCCGAGAAATTGGGCGGACGGGTGGAGATTACCAGTGACCCTGGCTTGGGCTCGACGGTGCGAGCCTGGGCGCCGCCACAACCACAGTCTCGAGACTACTGACAGTTGCGGAGCGGTCTTCTGGGTACCGGCGCATCGCATGTACGGTCGAATCGACAGGTGAGTGCGGGCTGACGCCCGCACCCACCCCATACTCGACCGCTACGGACCAGCTCCAACGACAGTGGTGTAACACTGCCCACCGTTGTTATCAACTTGTTGACCCGACGACGTTTGAGTCACCGTTTCGTATGCGTACGCGGCGCCGGGCGTTATTCCAATGTTGCCCACGGTACCTGGCAGGTCATTGCCCGAGACAAAGACATGATGCTCAGTACTGCCGGCGCCTGAGTCCTGCGTCGCGGTCATGACGAGCGATGAGCAGCCAGGGCCGAACAAAACTTCCCCCTGTCCCGGCAGCGTGCTTCGAAAGTCGACTTCGAAGCCCATAGTGCCCGCCTGTGCGCTCACACGACTCAACACAGCCCAGCCCTGACCGATTAAGGACCGTGCCTTCCCCACGTCGAGCGATGCACCCCCAAACTCCACACTCTCCAGCATCGCGTTCATTTGAGACGTCAGAGCATCTCGCTGCGCGCCGAAGGATGAGAGCTGTGCCTCGGTACGTGCGTAAAGCGTGTCGTCTGTAGAGTTTCCACTTTCCAGACCATTGGTTGAAAGCTGAAGAGTGGCAAGGCCGAACTGCCCTACGGGTGCCTCGAGCTGCTTGTATACCCTGGCCAGCTGCAAAAGGGTGTTCTGCGCGGCGCGATCTCCAGTAGGTATAAGCGACGAGCTCAAATCCTCGTACAGTACGCGCCCATCATGGGCGTAGTCGTCCTTCAAGCCGAGCAGAGCCATGATCGTGGGCCGAATGTCTGTGTGGTCAGACCAGGTCGTCGAATCGATACCGGCATGATTAACGCCGGGACCTACGAGTCCCAGCCAGGTATTGGTGATGTCCGGTTGAACGTTGCCGTGCAGCCAGGCGTACGCCGGGTTCTCGATGACGCATGCCGGAGAAACGGCAGGCGATGGAGTGACGTTGTACCCGCCGGAGCAGGTGCCCGTGACGTAGTAGTCCGGGCGGGCAAAAAGGGTGAACGTTGGTGTACGTGACGGATCGGCCGTAACCATGTGCAGGATGTTCATTTCGAGCGAGTCCGCCATATACTGCGCCAGTGGTTCTGTGATGCTCGTCAACGGATTTGTGACTTTGAGTGCTCCTGTTGCCCGCTCAAAAGTCCGTACCGAGGGATCGGTCGACGAAGGCTGCCCGTTGAGGTAGATTGCCGGTGCTGTATCGTTTCCCACTGTATAGGTGTAATTGGTCAAACCTTGTTGCTGCGCCAACAGCCCACCAAGACCGGCCGCGACCTCGCCGAACGGCGGGCCAGGGGGTGTGTTGGGATTGAATGGTGACTTGGTGTATGTGCAGTAGTTCCCGGGAGTAACCACCGGCGGATTCTGCGTATTGTCGATTGATGCTCCAGAGCACCCCGGATTGTTCGGTGCGCCGCCCGTGTAGTGATCGTTTTCGTCTGATGTAAACACGAAAAGTGTATTGGCCGGCGTGATGCCGTCGTTCTGTAGCCGAGAGAAGAAGCTGGCAAACGCGTTGTCATAGCTCTTCAGCTGTTGCTCGTACTGCTGCTCACCCGGTCCCAGTGCCGTGTGCGGCCCCGGCGCGTGGAGATCGTGCGCGTCGGAGATGTAAGCGTACGTGACTGGAATTCCATGCTCCTGCATCGCGGCCACGTAGCTGAGGGAAACCGATGCGCTCATTCCGTCAAAACCGGGAAATCCGATGTTTCCGCTTGAATCCTTTATGACAGTACCGCTGAGATCGGTTAATTGGCCGCCTGGACTAATGATCGGCGCGACATACTTGTGGCCAAAGAGGCCCATGAAGCTGTTGTAGCCACCGGGCTCATCAGGCAGAATGTCGGGACGGCCATGATTGGCCGCCGAGCACATGCCACCCGTGCTACTGTCGGCCTGGCTGCAATGCACGGCAATGCCGACAAAGTCCGCGGTGCGCTGCGCTGTGCTCTCTTGCGCTTCCGGCGAGCTTACGCCGTAAACGTTTCCGATGTCATTGGCACCGAATTTGCTGTTGACG
>DASVZE010000207.1:0-3464 GCA_036391775.1 Chloroflexota bacterium
CGCTTCAATTCGAAGATAGACGCGACAGCACTGCATCTGGCTATGCTCAACCAGATCTTTCAGCAGGCCGAGCAGTTCGATGCAATTCACTCTCATCTGGACTACCTGACACTCCCTTTTGCGGCGAAAGCCTCCACCCCAACGGTACTTACGTTGCACGGCCGGCTGGATGCGCCTGAAACAGTGAAGGTACTTCGCGAATTCAAGGGATGCAACTATGTGGCGATAAGCGATAGCCAGCGCTCACAAATACCAGATCTGAACTGGGCCGCCACCATTCATCATGCGATCGATCCCAGCCAGTTTCCATACCGGGATACCCCTGGTTCATATCTGGCGTTCGTCGGGCGCATCACCCGCGACAAAGGGACCGATCGCGCGATTCGTATTGCGCAGAAGACCGGTATTCCGCTGAAGATCGCCGCCAAAGTCGATCCGGCCGACCGCAAATTCTTTGAAGAGGTCATCAAGCCGACGTTTGATGATCCGCTCATCGAATTCTTGGGACCGTTGAACGAAAAGAAGAAGAACACGTTGATGAGCGAGGCGTTGGCCCTGCTTATGCCGATTGACTGGCCAGAACCGTTTGGGATGGTCTTCATCGAGTCGCTGGCCTGTGGCACTCCCGTGCTGACCCGGCCATGCGGCTCGGTCCCAGAATTGCTGGAAGATGGCGTAACGGGGTTTATCCGCGAGACGGATGACGAACTTGCCGAGGCGGTGACACAGGTGGCACAGATTTCACGTGCCGGTTGCCGTGACTATGTCCAGCGCAGGTTTGGGATCCGCGATATGGCGTTGAAATACCTCGACGTCTATACCCAGATGCAGCAACGGGGGCGTCTCTTTGCGGTCCCGACCGTAAAGGGAACGCCGGTCGAACCCGTCAGGAAACCAAGTCAAGTGCAAACCAACGAGAATCAGAGCACACTGATATCATGACTGACACCACAAAAAACCGACCAAAAGCGAACGCACACGATCTCGGCCCGAGACCAGCCGACGGTGACATGATAGATCCGTACGTGCTGCGCGGCTCAGCCAACTCTGCCGTGGAGAAGATTTCGCTCAAGCAGGGCGAGGCATTCATGGTGACTGACGCGCGTGGGGATTTGCCGGATTCCGAGCAGGAGACGGGGCTCTACTGGCATGGCACGCGCTTCCTGCGGGTCTGCGATATCTTCCTGGAAGGCCAGCCGATGGTTGCGCTGTCGCATTCAATCTCGGACGAAGAAGGCACATGTCAGATTGACCTGACCAACCCATTTCTCCGTCTTTCCACGGAGCAAAGTATCTACCAGGGCGTGATACACGTGCGCCGCCAGCTTGAGTTGAGCGGGCACCAGTTGACACAGACATTTCTGCTGACCAGCTTCGAGTCCGCACCAGTTGACGTACGTCTTGGACTCAAGACAGGCGCGGACTTCCGCGACCTCTTCGAGATTCGCGGCTTGGAGCGTCGCACACGTGGCAGCGAGCAGGAGCCACGCCTGGAGCGAGATGAGGTGGTCTTTAGCTATCTGGGGCTGGATAACGTCGAGCGAAAGACACGTATCCTGCTGGATCCTCCTGCGGATATGACTCGAAACAACGACGTATTCTGGCATCTGAGGTTGGAGCGCGGCGATACTGTTCAGATCAAGAGTGTGATCACCGTAAGCGAAGAGGCGCTCTCCGATAACAAAGCGGGCACCGACACCACAGAAAACGCCTGGGCAGCGCCAGGTTCACACCTGGATTTGCCGGAGGTCCGCAGCAACAACGTCTTCTTCAATCGCGTGCTGACGCGCGGCATGCACGATCTAAACATGATGTGCTCGCCAACGGCGGAAGGCATATATCCTTATGGCGGCATTCCATGGTATGTCTGCCCATTCGGGCGCGATGCGCTTATCACGAGCCTCGAATTCTTGCCGTGGTTTCCGCAGGTGGCGCAGGGCACACTGGCTTTCCTGTCGGCCTATCAGGGACAGAAGGAAGACGCGTTCACCGAGGAGGAGCCGGGGCGCATTTTGCACGAGTATCGGCGCGGCGAGATGGCCAACTGCCGTGAGATACCGTTCATCCCTTATTACGGAACAATCGATGCGACACCCCTCTATCTGATGCTCTTCGAGGCGTACATACGCTGGACGAACGATACCGAGTTCTTGAAGGCGCACTGGCCGAATGCCGAGGCTGCCGCCGAGTGGATGCTGAAGTACGGCGACCGTGACGGCGACACGTTTCTCGAATACGCGAATACATCGCCAAGCGGACTCGTCAACCAGGGGTGGAAGGATTCCTGGGATAGCGTTTCCTACGCCGACGGCCAGCTTGCGAAGCCACCGGTCGCGCTTTGCGAGGTACAGGGTTACGCCTACGCGGCATACAACGCGATGGCATACCTGGCAAATAGGCTCGGCAAACCAGAGCAGGTAAACCGCTGGCACAACGCCGCGGAGACGCTGCGGGCAAATTTCCTGCTGTCGTTTTGGTGGGAAGACCAGCATACGTTCTATCTGGCGCTCGACGGCAATAAGGAGCCCTGCGATGTCGTCAGCTCCAACGCGGGACAATGTCTCTGGACGGGCATCGTCCCCAATGAGTGGGGCCACGCGATTGTCGACCGTATGCTGGCCGACGACATGTGCACCGATTGGGGCATTCGCACCCTCTCAAGCCGTGAGCAGCGCTATAACCCGATGAGCTACCACAATGGATCGGTCTGGCCGCACGACACGGCAATCGTGGCGGCGGGCTTCGCGCGCGTTGGCCGCAAAAAGGAGGCTGGCGAGCTGCTTGGCCATCTGTATGGAGCCAGCCTGTTCTTCGAGGGCGCTCGGCTGCCTGAATTATTCTGCGGGTTTGCCCGACGCGGCGGGTTTGGCCCGACGCGCTATCCGGCGTCATGTTCGCCACAATCATGGGCGGCGGGCGCGCCATTCCTGATGCTGAGCAGCATTCTCGGCTTCGAGCCTGATGCTGAGCGCAACCGTCTGCTCTTGCGCCAACCAGTATTACCCGACTGGCTCGAACAACTGGACTTGCGGGGAATGCACCTGGGTGACAGGCAGGCCCACCTCCATTTCACCGCTCAGGGAGGCAACACCGCTGTCACCCTTACTGGCGATATGGGCGTTGACGTACACGTATTGCCAAACTGAGCCGTAGCGCATACTTGGTAGCAGATGAGGCAGCTTTCGACTGGCGCTGGCCCGACGGTTTTGCTGGTTGCAACCTGCCATCATCATGTGTGCTGTGCTATCCTCTCTCTGAGGCATGTAGTCGTGAATGATGCAACGCTGAGGTACGCGTCCTGACGACTCAGCGCATGTGGAGTGGAGGGGACTCACTGCATGACGGTTTCACAACCTCTGGCCCCCGTTGAGGAGACGGCGCAACTCTTTTCCGTGGAAGCCATGCCGGAGGCTGGCTCACCCTCGGCGAAGCGCTTCGTATCTCGCATTCCGTGGTATGCCTGG
>DASVZE010000208.1:0-2334 GCA_036391775.1 Chloroflexota bacterium
AAAGCGTCCGGTCATGACCACCCTGGTCATGCTTGCCATCCTGCTATTCGGGTGGATTGGATACGTTCAACTGCCCGTCAGCGACCTACCGAACGTGGACTTCCCCACAATTGTGGTCAGTGCATCTCTGCCGGGCGCAAGCCCGCAGACCATGTCAACTGCGGTGGCAATGCCCCTGGAGCGGGAGTTCTCGACGATCGCCGGCGTCGATTCCATGACCTCAGCCAGTTCGCGAGGTTCAACCAGCATCACCATGCAGTTCAACCTCAGTCGAGATATCGACGCCGCTGCACAAGATGTGCAGGCGATGATTTCCAAGGCAGGGCGAGATTTGCCCCGTGATTTGCCCGCCCCACCTTCGTTCCGAAAGGTGAATCCCGCAGACCAGCCGGTGTTATTCCTTTCAGTGAGTTCGTCGCAATTGCCGCTTTCCGAGGTAAACGAATACGCCGACACGATTTTGGGTCAGCAGATATCGACCATCAGCGGAGTCGCGCAAGTCGATATTTACGGAGCGCAGAAATATGCCGTACGTGCGCAACTGAATCCGCTGGCCTTAGCAGCACGGCGTGTGGGGATCGACGAAGTCACCAATGCTATTGTCGCCGGCAACACGAATCACCCTGTAGGAGTTCTTTACGGCGACAACGAGTCGGTCACGTTGGAAACCAATGGGCAGCTCACCAAAGCGGCGGACTACAAGCCCCTGATCGTGACCTATCGCAACGGAGCGCCGATCCGGCTGGGCGACTTGGGCCGGGTCATCGACAGCGTAGAAAACGACAAGGTGGCCGCCTGGATCAATACCGCCGATAGCAGCACGCGCTCGATCACGCTGGCGGTGTTACGACAGCCAGGCACCAACACCATTAAGGTGGTGGACTCTATCCGAGCCCTTCTGCCCAACTTTCGCGCGCAGATTCCCCCCTCGATCAACCTGGAAGTTGTGTTCGATCGCTCGGAGTCGATACGTGCCTCGGTGAATGAGGTGAAGTTCACCCTGAAGCTGACCATCATGCTGGTGGTGCTGGTCATCTTTCTATTTCTACGCAACTTCTCAGCGACGGTGATCCCGAGCATGGCGCTGCCCATGTCGGTGGTCGGAACGTTTGCCCTCATGTACCTGTTGGGCTTCAGCCTGGACAACATGTCGATGATGGCGCTCACGCTCTCGGTGGGCTTTGTGGTCGATGACGCCATTGTGATGTTGGAGAACATCGTCCGCCATGTCGAGCGCGGAGAGTCCCCGTTGCACGCATCGCTGGCGGGAGCGCGGGAGATCGGGTTCACCATCGTGTCGATGACGCTGTCCCTTGCAGCCGTGTTTATTCCGGTTTTGTTCATGGGCGGGATTCTGGGCCGGCTGCTGCACGAGTTCGCAGTAACCATCACTTCGGCAATCCTGATTTCCGGGTTCGTGTCGTTGAGTCTGACACCGATGATGGCCAGCCGCTTTCTCCGGCCGCTGCGAGAGGTGCGTCACGGGTTCCTGTATTCCGCCTGTGAGAGGACCTTCAATGGCATGTTGCATGTGTATGAGCGCACCTTGGCAGGAGTGATGCGCTGGCGCTTTACGACTCTCGCCTTGTCGGGACTGGTGTTGGCGGCAACGGTGTACCTGTTTTACATCATCCCCAAGGGCTTTCTGCCGAGCGAAGACACTGGCCAAATGGTGGTGATGACCGAGGGAGCGCAGGGCATTGGGTTCGATTCCCTGGTCAAGCATCAACAAAAGCTTTCGGCGACCATGCAACAAAGTCCCTATGTGGAGCGGTTCATGTCTGCGGTGGGAATCGGCACCGGCAACATGGGCCGCATGATCGTTCGCCTCAAGCCGCGAGACCAGCGGCCGCATGTGGACCAGATCATCCAGCAACTCCGGCGACCTTTGAATAGCGAGCCCGGGATCCAGGCATTCCTGCAAAATCCGCCGCCTATCCGCGTGGGCGGAATGATGACAAAAAGCCAATACCAGTTCACGCTCCAATCCCCGAACACGAAAGAGATGTACGCGAGCGCCCAAGAACTACAGGACCGACTGCAGACGTTGCCTGGTCTGGAAGACGTCACCAGCGATTTGCAGCTCAAGAGCCCGCAGGTGAAAGTGGAAATTTATCGCGACCGGGCCGCCGCCCTGGGAATTACCGCGGCCCAGATCGAAGATGCGCTGAACAGTTCGTATGGAGCACGACAAATCTCCACCATCTATGCACCTAATAATGCGTACCGGGTAATCCTGGAACTTGCTGATGAGTATCAGATGGATTCAGGCGCGCTCTCGAAGCTATACATCCGCTCGACTAGTGGCGCGCTGGTTCCTTTGAGCGCGGTGGC
>DASVZE010000209.1:0-11334 GCA_036391775.1 Chloroflexota bacterium
GAAGAATACGGTCACATGCAGGCGGCCGATCAGCTAATATCCCTGGAAGAGGGTCGCCTACGCGGTCTGCTTCACGACGGTGACGTGGTTGTGCTGGCAGCGGCCGGTGTCGGTTACACCTGGTCGGCGTCTGTGATGATCTGGGGAACGTGAGGATCGATACACCGTGAGAAATCTCCCGAGTATCGGAGAAGAGCGCGCCCCCCACTGGCTCGATCGCCTGGCATCCCTCTGGCCGGGCCGCATTGCACTAACTCACCCGGACAGCGATACCCACTTCACCTATGTGGAGCTTAAGCGTCGGGCTGATGCCGTGGCAGGGTCGCTCGCTCAGCGAGGTGTGAATGCCGGGGATCGGGTTGCCGCTGTGATGTACAACGGCGTCGAAATGGTCGACCTTTTCTTCGCCTGTGGCCGGCTCGGCGCCATTTTTGTCCCGCTCAACTGGCGGCTGAGCGATCGAGAGCTGCAATTCATCCTGGATGATGTCGAGCCTCGGATCGTGGTTTCAGAACCCGAGCTTTTCGACGTGAGTCGTTCCTGTAGCGGTAAGGCTCCGCTTGTCGGCTTCGCGGATCTTGCGGGTGAGCTCGACGCGGCGTCGCTCGATATGAAACAGACTATGGAGAATGCTGTGCCTCGCATGGGGCAACCCTGGCTCATCCTGTACACGGGAGGAACAACCGGAACGCCCAAAGGGGCCGTGCTCACCCACGGCTCTATTGCCTGGAACGCGATCAATACCAATGTCAGCTGGGGATTGAGCGAAAGGGATGTAGGACCGTGCTTCACTCCCATGTTCCACACTGGCGGCTGGAACGTCTTCACTTTGCCGTTGCTCATGCTTGGAGGGAGGGTTGTCCTTCCACGAAAGTTTGACGCGGCGCAAGCCATAGCGATCGTAGAAAGTGAGCGACCAACCATACTGTTCATGGTTCCGACCATGTTTCAGCTCGTGGCGGAGGAGCCGGACTTTGAGAGCGCCGACTTTTCCAGTCTGCGCTGGGTGATCTCCGGTGGTGCGCCGCTGCCGGAACCGATAGCCGCACGCTGGCGTAGTAAGGTCTCGATATTCAAACAGGGCTACGGTCTGACCGAAGTTGGACCAAACAACTTTGCCACTCCAGACGAGGAAGCAGGCAAGCGGCCGGGTACGGTGGGCCGGCTCACGTACTTTGCGCATGCCCGCATCGTCGATATCAGCGGCCATGATGTCCCAACCGGCGAGCGGGGAGAGCTGCTACTCGCAGGCCCGCACATGTGCGCCGGATATTGGGACCAACCGCAGGCAACGGCAGATGCCATAAAGGACGGATGGTTTCACACTGGAGACATTGCCCGGTGCGATGACGACGAGTTTTACTACATTGTCGACCGCAAAAAGGACATGATAATCACCGGTGGCGAGAACGTCTATCCCACTGAAGTCGAAACGGTCGTGTACGAGCATACGTCCGTGCGCGAAGTAGCTGTCGTCGGTGTTCCCCACTCCGTGTGGGGAGAAGAGGTGGTGGCCGTGGTCGCGCTCAAGCCTGGCTGTCGTGTCACCGAAGATGAGCTTCGAGAGCACACACGGAAAGGTCTGGCGCGCTACAAGGTACCCAAGCGTTTCATAATTGTGGACGATCTTCCCAAGAGCTCGGCCGGCAAAATCGTCCGGGCGGAGGCACGGCGGCTGATCTAATGTCGCTTCCCTTCGGCGCGAGGGTATGGCTTGTCTTGCGGTGCCGGAGGCGTGCTGCTAGGGTAAGATCAACGTCCTGAGTGACCGGCCGGCTGCGCATGTCGATTCGTTGACGATCGCGCCGAGTTGGTGGTACATTCAAATCGTTAGCACTCTCTTATGGAGAGTGCTAACGGGGTGTGTACAGGGGGAAGTGATGACTTTAAGTGAACGCCAGGAACATATTCTCAAGACGATCGTGGAGACGTATGTCTCGACGGCGCGACCCGTCGGCTCGCACGCGGTCGTGACCGCTTCGGGGCTGCAGGTTAGCTCAGCCACTGTGCGCAATGACGTCGCGATTCTCGAAGTCGAGGGATATGTCCGGCAGTTCCACACCTCCGGCGGCCGAATTCCAACGAATGCAGGATACCGCTACTACGTCGAGCGGCTCATGGGCCCCAATCCACTGTCCACCTCCGAGGCGGTGACCATTCGGCACCAATTTCACCAGGCGCACACAGAGCTTCAGGAGTGGCTCAAGCTGGCAGCCACCATCATGGCTTACCGCATGCATAATGTTGCGCTGGTGACGGCGCCTAAATCGGCCGAGGTACGACTTCGGCACGTGGAGATCATCTCCACTCAGCCGTTGATGGCTCTGCTCATCGTGGTACTGCAGGACGGAACGGTGCTGCAGGAGATGATGGCCTTTCCCGAACCACGGAACCAGGAAGATCTGAGCGCCATCGCCGATCGATTGAGTACCGACCTGCGGGGTCTCGCGGCATCCGAAATCGAGGCTCGAGCCACGGTCCTTCCGGACTCGGCGGCTGCTATGGCAGCTATGATCTCGCATCTGGTAAAGCGCGGAACGGAGCAACATACACAGCTGTATCATGCCGGTCTGGCAGATATGATCCGCCAGCCGGAGTTTCTCGGCCCCAGGCCGGGTGAATCCATGACCATGCTCAACGACCGGCTCCGGCAGATGGTCGAATTCTTGCAACAGGGCTTTGCCGTGCAGCGGCTGCTTGCGGGACTTCCCCAGGCGTCCGACGTGCACATCGTGATAGGAAGTGATATGGGTTCGGACGGTCTACAGGACTACAGCTTTGTGCTTGGCCGGTACGGGCTGGAGGATGAAAGCAGCGGTTATTTGGGGATCGTCGGACCGACACGCATGGAGTACCGTCGAGCGGTTGCCCTGGTGCGCTATATGAGTGAATTAATGACGGATCTGGTGCAGGCATATTGAGATGACAGACGATACGGCAGAAACCACACAACAAAGCAACGAGTCCAGCGGTCCGGAGGACTCTCGCTTCGAAGTCAAATGGAAGAAGAAGTCAGAGACCACGCCGCAAACCCCGCCACTCGGGCCGCAACATGTGGCAGTGGAAAGCGTGGACGATCTCAAGCGGCAGCTGGAAGAGGAGAAGCAGCGAACGCAGGACCTGCATGACAGGTGGCAGCGAGCGGCGGCCGACCTGGTCAATCTTCGCCGTCGTACGGAACAGGAGCGCGAGGAACAGGAAAAGTTTGCCGGAATGCTCATGGTGCAGGAGCTTCTACCTGTGCTGGACAACTTCCAGCGAGCGCTTACCACCATTCCCGGCAACCTCCAGATGCTCACGTGGATTCAAGGCGTCATGCTCATCGAGCGTCACTTCAGCGCCATATTGGAGCGACGTGGACTAAGCGCGATCGACGCAACAGGACAGCAATTCAACGCATACTTCCACGAAGCAATTTCGGAGCGAGAAACCGATGAGGCTGCTCCGGGTAATGTGCTGCAAGAGTATCAGCGTGGATACACGATGCACGGCCGGGTGATCCGTCCGACCCTGGTGGAAGTGGCAAAGGCGCCGTCCGAAACTCCTCCTCAGGCACAGCCCCAATCGGATGAGGCGGTAGAGACAGACGAGACAAAAGGACAGGAAATCGCGGAGGAGTCCGAGGCCGAGAATATCGGGCCCTAGCCTCCGCTACAATACAGGACCAGCGAAGAGAGAGCATACCTTTGGCAACCAAACGGGACTATTACGAGGTTCTCGGAATTTCTCGCTCGGCGAGTGACGTTGAGATCAAACGGGCCTTCCGCAATCAAGCTCGGAAGTATCATCCTGATGTCAACAAGGCTCCCGACGCCGAGACTCGATTTAAAGAAATTAGCGAGGCATACGAAGTTCTCGGCGACCAGCGCAAGCGGGCGGCGTACGATCGCTACGGCCACTCCGGATCTTCCGGTGGCTTCGACGGATTCGCCGATCTGGGCGGATTCGCCGATATTTTCGAGACGTTTTTTGGCGCTGGAGGTCGGAGAAGCGCTTACCACGGGCCGCAGCGCGGCGCCGATCTTCGATACGACATGACGATTTCTTTCGAGGACGCCGTCTTTGGCTCTGAGAAGCAGATCGAAATCCCTGTGATGCAGATATGTGAGCACTGCGGCGGCAACGGAGCGGAGCCGGGAAGTGGCTCGCAGACATGTCCCCGCTGTCATGGCAGCGGAGAGCTGCGGCGCGTTCAACAGTCCGTGTTCGGTCAGTTCGTCAACGTTGTCATGTGTGAGGCATGCCAGGGTGAAGGACAGATAATCGGCTCTCCCTGCAAGGAGTGCCGCGGTCAAGGACGAATCCAGGGCAAGAAGAAGCTGACGGTCTCAATTCCCGCGGGCGTGGATCGGGGTCAGCAGATCCGTCTTGCCGGAGAGGGTGAGATCGGTCCCAAAGGTGGACCTCCCGGGGACCTGTACATCGTCCTTACAGTCCAGGATCATCAATACTTCGCGCGCAACGGCTACGACATTATTTATGAGCTGCCCCTGAATGTGGCGCAGGCCGCGTTGGGCGACGATCTAACAATTCCGACTCTCGACGGGGAGGAGCACCTGCACGTTCCCGCCGGCACGCAGCACGGTAAGCAGTTTGTCCTGCGCGGAAAGGGAGTGCCGCATCTGCGGTCGTCTCAGCGTGGCAACATGATTGTGGTAGCGGAAGTGGCAGTACCTAACCGGCTTTCTCCGCGACAACGAGAACTGTTCGAGGAGCTGGCCCAGGAGCTAGGACCGCGTGACGACCACGACAAGGGCTTTTTCAACAAGGTGAAGGAAGCCTTCGGCGGATAGCGTGAAGTGGGTCGAGCTCAGCGTCCAGGCACATCCTGAAGCAGTAGACGCCATTGCCAACGTGTTCCAGGAGCATGGAACCGGAGGGGTTGCAATCGAGCAGCCGATTCGGTCCGACGATGAAGGCGAGCATGAGCCCGTTTTCGAAGGGCTTCCCACCATCCGTGCATATCTGCCGCTGACCCCCTACACGGCCGAGCGGGAGCGGCGTATTGAGAGCACTTTGTGGCATCTGCAAGCGTTCGATCTTTCGCCGATTGGTCCCATGAAGCGCCGGGAGGTGGAGGAAGAGGACTGGGCAAACGCCTGGAAGGAGCATTTCCACCCTCTCAAGATCGGAAACGTTGTTATAAAGCCGACGTGGCGGGAGTGGGAGAGCTCACCCGACGAGATCGTAATCGAGCTCGATCCCGGCATGGCCTTTGGAACCGGGTTGCATCCGACAACAAAACTCACCTTGCTCGCTTTGCAGCGGCACGTGCGACGGGAGATGGATGTCCTCGATTTGGGAACAGGATCGGGCATTCTCGCGATACCCGCGGCCCGGCGTGGCGCACACGTGAGTGCTCTGGACGTCAGCGAGGTAGCCGTTGAGGTTGCCCAGACAAATATTGACACCAATGGCGTCGGCGATCGGATTACCGTGTCCCAGGGTTCGATCGACGCGATAGAGGGCCGGCGATTCGACCTGATACTGGCAAACATCATCGCCTCCGTGCTGATCGCTCTGGCGCCCCAGCTGGCCGCCGCATTGAAGCCGGGCGGACTGCTGCTTGCGTCGGGCATCATTGACGAGCGAGTGGAAGCGGTGCGTGAAGCCCTCGCTGGTGCCGGGCTGTTGATAGTGGAGCAGGAGCACGAGGGCGATTGGTGGCTTCTGGTGGCGCGTCGAACAGGATGACGCGGCACCGGTTCTTTCTGCCGCCTGACAAACTTCAACCGGAAAAGATGACCGGCGAGGTCACTTTTCCCGAAGCGCAGTCCCATCAAATCTGTAAGGTCTTGCGCCTCCGGCCGGGCAGTCTAGTCTCTGTCTCCGACGGTCGCGGCGGAGAGTGGCAGGTCTGCCTGACCGAGGTCGGGAGCAGACGAACCATAGGGATCATACAGTCCTACCAACAGAAAGGTCCGGACACCCTCACCTCTCTGACGCTGTACCAGTCACTCCTCAAGGCCGCCAAGTTCGAGCTCATACTTCAAAAGTGCACTGAGCTGGGTGTGCATCGTTTTGTCCCCGTGGAAACCGTGCGCTGCGTACCCAGTGAACTGGGAGTTGCCCGCACCGAGCGCTTTCGCAGCATAGTGCGCGAAGCAGCCGAGCAGAGTGGCCGTGTCACTGTACCCGTGGTTGAGCAATGGCCGGAACTGTTCAAAGACGCGCTACGATCGGCCACGAACGAGGGCATCGCTATTGTCCTCTGGGAGGACGAACATATGGCCCGTCTCCGCGACATACCGCTTCAGCAGAACGCGGCGTCTGTCAGTCTCTTTGTGGGACCGGAAGGTGGATTTTCTGGTGAGGAAATCGAGGTCGCGCGTTCTTGCGGTGCCTATACGGTCAGTCTTGGCTCCCGGATATTACGAGCAGAAACGGCGGCAATTGTTGGTTCGGCGCTCGTCTTGGCACAGACGGGCGATGTGGGGTAGATCTCTTTTCTGTGTAACCGTCTTCGTAGATGACTTCGGGTGTCTACGAGATTGCTTGTCGCACGCCAACAGAATGTGAATGACGTTTTCCAGCATGACCCCGTTGTTGCTTTCCCATCCCACAGAAGCTCTTGCCGCTGATGCACGCAACGGCACGACGGGGCAGTCCGTTCAGGACTGCTCCCAGCAAACTTCCGCGCCGTCCGGTTTTGGCAGCGAGGGCTTTAACAGGGCCGAGAGTCAGGACGCGAATCGATGGAGCACCGGCGGCATCGCGCCTGGGAGCAGCTACGTCGTGACCCAAGACGACGTGGCTTGCTTCAACGTATCGCCGCACTGATTACTTGGCCACAGGCTCCGCAATGCCCCGGTCTTCCCTCACCCGGGGCATTGTCTTTGCGGTGTGTTTCGCTTGACGTTCAGGTCGGTCGATCCATATAATCTGGCGCACGGCGGTCTACATAGACGCTCATTTCTTTTCCTCAGCACGCCCGAGTGCTGAGGTTTTTCATGATAATGACACGCATCTGTCGTTCTATTTTTGTTCGAGCGACTTGGAGACAAGGACATGAAGCGCACATATCAACCCAAGCGAATTCCGCGCAAGCGGGAACACGGCTTTATGGCACGTATGGCAACCAAAGCCGGGCGCAGAGTTCTTAAAGCAAGAAGGCTGAAAGGGCGCCAGAGGCTGACGGTCTAGCAGGCCAATGCTGCCCCGGGAACACAGGCTGACGCGCTCTCGAGACTTTGTACGCGTCCGTCGGCGTGGAAGATCAGTGGGAAGTGGACTGGCGACGCTGTACATCGTGCCCGCCGAGAACGATACCGTTCGGGTCGGCTTTTCCGTGAGTAAACGCGTGGGTAAGGCGGTTATTCGTAATCGCGTCAAGCGTCTTCTGCGTGAGGCAGTTCGCCGTCAGCTTCTCTCCATCCGGCCAGGCTGTGATCTCGTCTTTATTGCTCGCCCGTCCGCAGCCCAGGCGACGTACCGACAAGTTCTCGATGCTGTCAGCTACCTGTTGCGCCGTTCAGGGGCACTGTGCCGGCCCGTTCCACGACCTGATCATGCGTAGTATGGTTCTGAGGCTTATAGTGATGTATCAGCGGTTCATTTCGCCGCTGCTGGGTCAGCGATGCCGCTACGAGCCGTCGTGCTCGGAGTACGCGCGCCAGGCCATCGAGAAGTATGGTGCGGCGCGAGGGACGTGGCTGGGAGCCAGGCGCCTGGCCAGATGCCATCCTTTTCATCAGGGTGGCTACGACCCAGTTCCTTAGATACGGAGCCCCTGCGTGCAAGACATCTTCAGTTTTATCATTCATCCCATGGAGCTGGGACTTACCTGGCTCGCGGTCGGGGTGGGCAATGCCGGTATAGGGATTATTCTCTTCACCCTCTTTATCCGGCTGGTTCTCTCCCCTTTGCAAATCACACAGCTGCGAAGCTCGCGCTCGATGCAGCGCTTGCAGCCGATGATTGCCGATCTACGGAAGAAGCACGGCAAGGATAGGGTTGCTCTGCAACAGGCAACCATGGAGCTCTACAAAGAGCACAACGTCAACCCCGCAATGGGCTGTCTGCCCACTATTGTGCAGTTCCCGATCCTGATTGGGCTCTTTTACGCCCTCATGCACCTTGGTTCGACGCTGCCGGCACGGAATAAGTTCCCGGACAAGTGCGGATCCTGGGTTGTCCATAACTCGACGCAATGGTACGCGCACTGCTACGCGGTTTCAGGGGTGTCCAAGACAGTGCACGTTTACGATCTGTTCCACGCACAGTTTCTGTGGCTGAGTAACGGACTGGGACAGCCAGACCCGCTCTTCATCCTGCCGATCCTGGCAGGCGTCACTCAGTGGATTCAGTCACGCATGATGCTGACAAATAGCACGGATCCGCAGCAGCAGATGATGAACAACATGATGAATTTCGTGCCGTTCATGATCGTCTTCTTTGCTCTGCGCTACGCGTCCGGACTCTCGCTCTATTGGGTCACATCGACTCTCATTGCCATTGTCATCCAGTATCAAATCACCGGATTGGGGCTGTTGCCTCGGCCTGCAGCACTGTTGTCCCGGTTGGGTAGTTCAGGACGCACACCTACCCGCCGGCCGACACCAACCAAATCTGACCGACCAGCCTCAAAAAGAGCTTCGGGCCAGGCGGGGGCCGCGTCCCCGACCACCATGCCTGAGGCTCCGGCTGACGCCATCATGGACGGTCAGAATGGAAAGGGAACAGTGAACGGGGTGCCTCCAGGAGGCCGCCCGGCGCGCCGCAAGACCAACCGTCCCAAGGGAGGAGGACGAGGTGGAAGACGGGGATGAGTTCAGCGGCCGAACGGTGGACGATGCCGTAGCCGAAGCGGAAACCGCCCTGGGTCGGGGCCGCCAGGACCTCGAGGTAGAGATTCTTTCCCAGGGCAGCCGCGGCGTGTTCGGCATCCGAGCCGAGCCCGCCCGTATTCGCGCGCGAATCCTGGATCAAACAGCGGTATCCGGCGCGTCATTATCAGCGTCGAGTGAAACCGCCGAGGACGCCGATGAGACAGACCTTCCTCAGGAGTCCGAGGGACTGGATGACGAAGAACTGCCCGAGGAGGAGGATTTTGAGGAACCGATCCCGCGTTCCTCTGCTTCTCTGGCGGACGACGCAAAAGACGTCCTGGAGAATCTTCTTCGTACCATGAACTTCGACGCAGGTGTCCACGTGCAAAACGCGGACAATCCTCTTACCCTCGGCATTACCGGCGACAATCTAGGTGTCCTCATCGGGCGGCGTGGCGACAACCTGGCCGCGCTGCAGTTCATGGTGAACCTCATCCTCTCCAAAAATCGGCGGCAATGGCCCCGCGTGGTGCTGGATGTGGAAAACTATCGCGCCCGGCGAGAAGAATCGCTTCACGCGCTGGCGGAGAGAGTTGCATACCGTGTCCAGCGTAACGGCCGCCCGTTCACACTGGAAGCAATGCCGGCCAGTGACCGGCGCATTATCCATCTCACGCTCCGTGAGCGCACCGATGTTGAGACGTACAGCATCGGCGAAGGCCCGGCTCGTCGCGTCGTCGTAGCTCCCAAAAGGCCGGCACGATCTGGCGGGTCACGCTGGTAGCAAGGCGGATATGGAAGGACTGCTGCCAAACGATCGACCTACCATCGATTTCATGATTCTGGCGGACTACGTGGAGGCGCTCCACGGCAAGCTGTACATGATGGGAGGCGCCTGGGAAAACATCGGGGTTAGCGACTTCTCTCAGCCGCTTACCCTTTCACTTGCGGTGGGTGTCCAGATTCCATGGAATGCGACCAATCGACAGCACGTGCTTTCCATTGATGTGCAGTCGGCTGATGCCGATCAGATCGCTGAAGTAGACTCGACGATCATGGTCGGCCGGCCACCGTTTCTGGAGGAGGGTGCCAGTCAGCGACAGAGTATGGCTCTCAAGATCCCCCTCCAGCTGCCGGGGCCGGGTACGTATGTGATCGTCGCGAGCATCAATGGTATCGAGGACCGGCGACTCATATTTCGGGCCATGGCGACGCAGCAGGCCAATATGTTCCCTCCGGGGTAAGCGTCCCGGACATGGAAGTGGATACCATAGTCGCCCTGGTAACTCCGCCCGGCGAAGGCGGCGTGGGAATCGTACGGGTGAGTGGTCCACTCAGCCCGGTCTTGCCGCAGCGTCTTTTTCCTGCACTCTCTTCTCCATGGAAGTCACACCGCCTGCGGCAGGGGCAAATGCTCGATCCTGCTGACGGAACACCGATTGACCTGGCCGTCGGCTGCTTGATGCACGCTCCGCGCTCATATACCGGCGAGGATGTGTTCGAAATTCATTGCCATGGAAGTCCCCTGATTCTCGAGCGGGTGGTGAAACTCTGTCTGGCAGAGGGCTGCCGGGCTGCCCGCCCCGGCGAATTTACCCTTCGTGCCTTTCTCAATGGGAAGCTCGATCTTTCTCAAGCGGAGGCAGTGGTCGATGTTGTGCGCGCCCGGACGAATGCCGGACTGGATATTGCCATGCGCCAACTATCCGGCTGGCTTTCACAGACGGTTGAGCCATTACGTCAATCTCTGATCGGCGATCTGGCACATATGGAAGCAATGGTCGATTTCGTCGAGGACGACATTCCACCGCAGCTCGATGCGTCCACCGCCACGCATCTGCGGGATACAGCAACCCAGATCGACTCACTTCTTGCCGGAGCAGAACAGGGTGCAGTGCTGCGCGAGGGAGCAACTCTTGCAATCGTGGGCAGTCCTAACGTCGGTAAGTCGAGCATTATGAACGGTTTGCTCGGGATGGACCGCAGCATCGTGACTTCAGTTGCCGGGACCACGCGAGATACAGTTGAGGAATCACTCCAGGTGCGTGGCATCCCTTTTCGAGTCGTCGATACCGCAGGTATTACAGAGACCCACGATCTGGTGGAGAAGATCGGCATTGACCGAAGTCGCCAGTCGCTGGCTGCGGCTGACGTCGTCTTGTTGGTCTTGGATAAGTCGAGGCCCCTTTCTCCTCAGGACAGATTGACTTTTGAGACGTTGATAGCGGAGTTCCCCAGCGCCACACCACCGTCTCCCGCTTTGGAAGAGGAGGAGCACGAAGCCCGATCAGTACTGATCCGTCAAGCACCGACAAGAGGGGGACTTGCTGGTACAAACGGCGTGACACAAACATCCTTGCTCCCCTCTCCGCCACCCGCACGTGAGTACCGGTCCGAAATGCCTGGGGTGAAGGGAGATAAACGACTTGTAATCGCTCTCAACAAGTCCGACCTTCCCGGCCAGATAAGTATCGAACCTGAGCTTGCTGCGCTGCGCCCCCTTCGAGTCGTCGATAGCAACACAGTGAGCATCGGAGGACTTGACGCTCTGCGAGATGCGCTTGAA
>DASVZE010000210.1:0-2087 GCA_036391775.1 Chloroflexota bacterium
GTCGAGTCGTTGCGCCACGCCGTCCACCGACAGGACACTCAATCGGGCTGCAGCCAGTTCGATAGCAAGCGGCAAGCCGTCCAGCCTGGCGCAAATCTGCGTGACCGCGGGCGCATTGGCGGGGGTCAGGCGGAAGTCCGGCCGGTGTGTTTGCGCTCTGGCAACAAAGAGGGCGACTGCCTCGTAACCGGCGAGAGTCTCCAGCGCGACGGGCCGTTCTGGATCGGGCACAGCCAACGAGGGCACGTAGTGAGCGATTTCACCCCCCACGCCCAGCGCCTCGCGGCTGGTAGCAAGCACGCGCAGAGACGGGGAGCGAGACAAGAGTGCGGCCACGAGATCGGCACAGGCGGCGACCAGATGCTCACAATTATCGAGAATGAGAAGCATATCGCTTTCACACCAGGCGTCACATATCGTGTCGGTGAGGGGGACATCGGGCTGCTCTTCGATGCCGAGAGCGGCGGCGACCGTGGCGGGTACCAGGGCAGCCTCTGCCAGTCCGGCAAGCTCGATAAGCCATACCCCATCCGCGTAACGATCGACAGCACTGGTTGCAACCTCAAGAGCCAGGCGGGTCTTTCCGCAGCCTCCCGGACCCGTCAGCGTGACCAATCGAGATCCTTCCAGAATGTCCGTGATCTCCGCCAGCTCCCAGTCACGTCCAACGAAGCTGGTCAGCGATACAGGAAGGTTTGTCTTCCGCCTCGCCACAGACGGCACCGAGGGTCTTGCAGCCATGTCGACGCTGCGCTGCGAGACAATCCGTGCTCGGAGCGCTTCGACATCCGCGCTAGGCCCGACGCCGAGATCGTCTTCCAGCATCGACGCCAGTGCTTGGTAGACGCGCAATGCCTCGCTACCTCGTCCGGAGGCCGCCAGCAAGCTCATCAATTCCGCGGCCGCCACTTCGTGCCCTGCGTCGGCCTCGAGCAGACTGCGCAGACAGGCTTCCGCCTCTTCGAGCCGGCCCTCTGTCGCCGTCAGGTGAGCCAGATGGAGCAGGAGATCGAGCCGCAACTGCTGCAGGCGCCCACGTCTCGGCTCTGTCCACACCTCATACGAATCGTCCGGGAGATACTCGCCAGTGTAGTGTTCCAGCGCACTTCGGCATGCAGCCGTCTCACGTCCGGCCATGGCATCGGTTGCCAGACGCTCGAATATTTCCGCGTCGAGCCAGTCCTCAGCAACGTCGCCGGAACCGGAGGGCGCCAGGAACAACATGTCACCATCGGCCCGCAGGTGCGTATCAAAGCCGGGAACGTCGAGAGATCGGCGCAACAGATGGATCGTGGTGCGGAGATTGCTCGAAGCGAGACCTGGGTCTGCCTCGGGCCACAACAGCTCAATGACCTGGTCTCGGCTGAGCCGATGTCCTGGAGCGCTGAGCAGGCATTTGAAGAGAGCCGCGGCTCTCCGGCTAGTCCATGAAACGAGCGTCTCTCCCCGCCGCACGTCGAACGTGCCGAGTGTTTGCACTCGCAGATCAGAGTCTGTGTCCACCCGCGCTGACAAGACAACGCCCGGGGGAAGCTCCTTACCCAGGTAGCGCGTGCGGCGACGGCCGTCTTCCGACCACAGGGCATACCAATAGGGCCCGTGGCCCGGTTGCCCCGGTCTGCAGCGCGAGCACGCAGACTTGCCACAGCGGCGGTACTGCTGCCGGTAAAGAACACCGCCGTCAGTGCGCTGTGACCCGCGATCCTCCGCCCGTTCGGACTGTGGCATACGTCCTCATGTCCCCGTCCTGTCAAGGAATGGCACAAGTATAAGTGCTCCCCAATGTGTGCACAAGACCTGTGCACAAGATGGCGGGCCGGACTCGCGCTGTGTAGCGGAACGTCCGGTACGGACAGCGTGACGGCGGCGTGACGTTCCTGGCGTATCGTGCCCCCATATACCACGACTTGCCGCGACAGCAGGATGCGTGGATAAGTCCACGACGACCATGGCGAGGCTTTTGATACGCCATGCCACAGCACGAAACGTATGTCATGCAGATCTGGCGCAGCCGATCCCTCGCCGGATGGCAGTGGGTCGCCCGAGTTGAGCGCCTGTCAGATGGCCAGCGACTACGCTTCACCGAT
>DASVZE010000211.1:0-2081 GCA_036391775.1 Chloroflexota bacterium
CTGCTCGTTCACGGCCATGCGTCAAACCGGGCCGAGGGCATGCGTCCCTTGCCGACTCTCGCGGGTCTCGGGTTGCCGGTTCTGGACATGACCTACCGTAACGATAGTGGAGCCCCGTCTAGCTCTGATCACCTCTACCACCTGGGTGCAACGGAGTGGCAGGATGTGCAGGCCGGAGTACGCTATGCTCTGGCGCATGGAGCTCGCAATATTGTCCTCTACGGCTACTCCATGGGCGGGAACCTCGTCGAGTCCTTCTTGCACCACTCGGCATACGCCGGACGAGTGCGGGCGGTGGTACTCGATGCGCCGGCCCTCAATTGGTCCGCCGTACTCGACTGGCATGCGACGCACAGCAGTCTCCCGGGTCTGTTCAAGGACGTGGAGATGCCTCTCATCAAGCAGATCGCCGCCTGGCGGATGGGCATGTGGAACCTCGATCCACTGAATCAGGTGCGTCTGGCCGGTGAGCTCAAGGCGCCGACGCTGCTCTTTCACGGCACCAGCGATACCAACGTGCCGATCACGACCAGTGCCGCTTTTGCCCGCGCCCGTCCCGATCTTGTAACCTTCGTCCCGGTTGCCGGTGCGGAGCACACCTCGTCCTGGAACGTCGCGCCCACTATGTACACTGCGAAACTTAAGGCTTTTCTTACTCGAACCCTGCGATAAAGAGTGGAACTGGGCTATAGCACTGCCGGAATTTCCTAGCGTCGCCGCGTGCGCAGGTGAAAGCACTGGAAGTGATCGGCCTGCGATCTGTGGGAGCTATCTCAGCGCGCGCAATCCGCTGAGGACGGCAGCACAATTTGGCACATCTTCTTCAATTGCTATTAAGTGCCTTCACCTAATCGCCAGCTAATTCGGCGGTGATATAGTCCCTTCACAGATAACGATGCGCTGCCACCCCCGGAAAGGGAAACTGTGAGGATGGTACAGAACATGACAGTGCGAAAGCCTGCCACGTCATTTATTGTGCGCGTCTGGACCGACGATTCAGATGCCGCAGAGATTCGCGGTGAGGTCGAGTTGATCCGCACCGGTGAAAAACGTATGTTTACAAACCGCGTGGCCCTTCTAGCTCTGCTCGACCGCTGGCGCCAGGATCTGGGTGCCGGCCCATAGGTTGCACTTACGGCAAGGTGGGCGGGCCGGCACACGGGCACGGCCCCTTCGACGATATTGGCGCATGAGGAAGCAGCGCCAAATCGACTCCCTCCTCGGCGAGATACAAAAAACGGGGCGAGGGTTTTCACCTCGCCCCGTTTCTATTATCTTCGCTTAGGCCGCTTGGGGTACGGGCAGTAGCGCTTCTACCTGCACCTTGCCGTCCAGCAGGGTCAATCGGGCTGTCTGGCCCGGTTGCAGCTTCCCTGTCAGAATGGTGTCGGCCAGGGTATCGTCGATGTGGCTCTGGATCGCCCGGCGCAGTGGCCGCGCTCCAAACTCCTCGTCGTACCCTTCGTTCATCAGGAAGTCGCGCACGTCGTCTGTGACCTCGAGCCCGATGTTCTGGCCGGCCAATCTGGCGGCCACATGTCCGAGCAAGAGGTCAACGATGCTGCGGATGTTCTCGCGGCTCAAGGAGCTGAACACCACGACCTGGTCGATGCGGTTCAAGAACTCCGGCCGAAAGGCTCGCTTCAGTCCCTCCAGCGCCTTGGACCTCATCTCGTTGTCCGCGGATCCCTCACCCGTTCCCTTAATGAAACCGATGCGGGCGGCTCGCCGCATGTCGGCACTGCCGACGTTGGAGGTCATGATGACCACTGTGTTCTTGAAGTCCACGGCGCGGCCCTTGCTGTCCGTCAGACGGCCGTCGTCCATGATCTGGAGCAGCGAGTTGAAGACCTCGGGATGCGCCTTCTCGATCTCGTCGAACAGGATCACAGAGTACGGGCGGCGACGCACCTGCTCGGTAAGCTGGCCACCATCCTCGTGACCGACGTAGCCGGGCGGGCTACCGAAGAGACGGGACACGCTGTGCGGCTCCATATATTCCGACATGTCCAGGCGGATCATGGCGTCCTCGCCACCGAATAGCTCGGCAGCTAGAGCACGGGCTGTCTCTGTCTTTCCAA
>DASVZE010000212.1:0-4752 GCA_036391775.1 Chloroflexota bacterium
GCTGCCGCCTGCGGCCGTGATGGTCCCACCGCCGCACGTACCGCTGATGCCGTTCGGCGTCGCCACCACCAGGCCGGAGGGCAGCGAATCGCTGAATTGCACCCCATTGAGAGCGATCGAGTTCGGGTTGAGGATGCTGAAGGTCAGGCTGGTCGTGCCGTTGGTGAAGATGCTGGCTGTGCCGAACGACTTCGAGATCGTCGGCGGATCGACGACCGTCAGCGATGCATCCCCGTAGCCGGAGCTGGTGGTGTTCGGCCCCGTCTCTGTAGAGGTGATGCTCTGGCTGAGATTATGATACAAACCTGCGGCTGTACCCGTGACCGTGACCCCGAAGGTGCAGGTCGCGCTCGGATTCAGCGTCACGCCGGACAGCGAGATCGTCCGCGTGGCCGCGTCGGTGACCAGTGTGCCATTGCCGGCGCCGCAGGCGTTCGACACGCTCGCGGTCGCCACAGATAGACCGGCAGGCAAGGTATCGGTGAACGACACGCCGTGCAGGATCTGCCCCGCCAAAGTGTTGGGGTTCAGGAGACTGAACGTCAGCGTGGATGTATTGTTCTGGAGGATCGAGGTGGGACTGAAGCTCTTGGACAGCGTGGGCGGATTGAGCCGTGGGCAACCAAGAATGCTGATATTGTCGAGCGCGAATGTGGCGGTACTTCCGCTCGCGCCGGAAGCATTGATCCGGAATGTGGTCCTGGCAGCGCCTGTCCCGTTTGCAGGCGTTGTGTAGGTGACCGTTTGCCATTTCCCCTTTGTGGCAGCAATTTGTGTGCTGCTCCACGAGCCGTAGTCCGGCTCCGAATGTACGTAGATATTGTTGTTGTTGGATCCCCAATTATTAGTCGCTTCCAGGTCGTAATCGAACTTGAGTTGCGTCGCCCCATACTGACTCGTATCGACCGTCAACTGGAAATACGGCGTGCTCGTGGGAGTTTGGGCGCCGCTGGCAGGCCAGTTAGTGCCCATCCAGGAGTCCGCCGGATTCCCCGTCAGCGGAACAGTGAAATTGCCGTTCACAGGGTTATTCGATGCGTTGGCAAATGCGACACCCGTGCTCAGGCTTGCAACCGGTGGATTGGTGGTATTGGGCATGGTCCAGGTTGCCAGGGTGACCGCGTTGGCGCCACACGCCGGCGGGTCCGGCTTGGCCCCCACGACCAGCACGTCGGTGGCTGTGCTGAAGGTGTCGGTCGAGGTGTTGATGAAAAGGTCCTGCGTGGTATTGGTGTAGCTTCCGGTTGTCTGGGCGGTGACATCCACCGTGACGGTACACGTTCCAAAAGCGGCGATGGTTGCGCCGGAGAACGTCAGCGAAGTCTCGCCACCCGCAAGGGCTGGCGAGAACGCGCCGGAGCCGCAACCAAGGTAGCCGGCATTGGGTGTGGACGCCACACTTAAACCCGATGGTAGGGGATCTGCAAAGTTGACGCCCGCCAACGGGCTGGAGCCCGGATTTGTGATCGTGAAGGTCAGCGTCGACGTACCACCCGGTGCGATGGCATGCGGGGTGAACGCTTTCGTGATCGTAGCGTTGACGATGGAGGCAATGCGGGCCGAGCTCGAGAAATCGCCGTTGTAGTGGTAACTGCTGCCGGAGAAATCGTAGATCAGTGTGTTAAGGACCTGGCTCGTGCCTCCACCGCCGATGATCGTGACGTTGTAGTCCACCGTGATATTGCCGCCGTACTTGCCGGTGCCCGTACAGCTGCGGTAGTTTGGCGACGTAGGATCGTTGATCCAGCCGCAGCCGTCAGCATAGGGCTTGGTGGCCGCGTTCGGATCGGTGCCTGCATCGGCAGTGTGCGTGCTGGAGACGGAATTGACGCGGAAGATCGTGTTCGGGAAGTTGATAAAGCTCTCGAGCTGCTCGTACCCGTTGGTGGCGGTGCTGCCTACCAGTGTAATGTCGTAGGTGCTCCCCACCATCAGCGTCATGGTGCCGCCCGCTGCCACGGACGTGCCATTCAGCAGTACATCACTGACGCTGTTCCGGCTTTGAGAGATGAGATGCTCGACGTAGATCTCGCGAGGCGTGGGCGTGGACAGCGAAATCCCCCCCGTGGCGGTCACGCTGATATGGTAACGGCGCGTCGCATCATACGCCGATGGGGTGCGCTGCACCGCCACTTCAAAGTAAAAATCGTAGCAAGTGGGGCTGGATACGGAACCGGCTCCGAGCGTGGGCAGCGTGATGCTTTGCAGGGAGCCGGGACGAAGGTCAATATAGGGGTTGGACGAGTCCCAGTTGAAGGCGGCCACCACGTTGGTAGCCGCGGTGCTGCCGGTGTTACAGACACGCGCGCCGACCGGAAAGTTGCTGGGCCCGACGCTGACGTTGTTGCTGTCCAGCCCGACCACGTTCCAGGTGAGCGGGGTCACGCCGAGCGAGACGGCAGCAGAGGCTTTAAATTGTGGCGCGAGTAGGGAAACGGTCAGCGAGAGAATAAAGATCCCGGCAACGATGCGGCGGCTGCCGCGCTGCAACAATGAACGAACGAGTCCCATGCACCCTCCAAACAATGTCGCTTGCCCGCGCTCCCTTTTAGACGCGGCAAGCAGGCCCTTAAAAGGCCCGGTCCTGCAATAAACGGATGCGTGAGAACCCCCAGAAAGGCAAAAGCCGATCAAAAAAGTGCCTGCAAATAATGTGCAAGATTCTATGGGAGGAACTTAGGGCTGTCAACGAAAAGACCCCCCCGGGCAGCATTATGCGATGGTTCTGAAAGGTTTGTAAGGTTAATGGGGCGGGCGTCTATACAACATATCGCCTCACGCAGCGCGGCCGCGCTCCACCGCGCGCGAAGTCAATCCCCCGGTGTGCCCGCGTGGGCTGGCTGCGCAGCCGGCAGACTGTCCAGCATCTTGCGCGTGGCGGCCGCCACCTCCGCGACGGCGGCATCGAAGGCAGCCTGGTTCAGGCGCGAGGGCTTGCGATAGCCGCTGACCTTGCGGATGTACTGCAGGGCAGCTTCGTTGATCTCGGTCTCGGTGGCCGGGCGGTCCGGCAGGCGCAGGGGTTTAATGCTTCGGCACATGTAAGGTTCTCCTCTCGTGGATGGATCTCCGCAATGATACCCTGTATGCTTGAACGAAAAAATCCCCCGGAAGGAATGGGGGCCTACGCTCCCCCGTCCCTTCCGAGGCTGGTTTGTTGCATGGGTGGACATGCGGTCTTCCTAGCGGATATGCAACTTGGTCTGTACCTGCTGCCCCTTGACGCGCTTGATCACGCGCCAGGAGCTCTCGTCGTTCAGGGTCTGCCAGCGGCGCTCGGCCTGGATGTAATTCCAATCCTTGTCGTTCTGATAGTAGACCTGCATGCCGCGCGCTTCGTGAATGTTGATGATCTCGTTGTCGTGATAGTTGTACTCGTTGAAGTCGGTCAGGGCCTTCTGCGCCATCTCGGAATACAGCGCGTTGAGCTCCAGCAGCAGGTCGTTGACGAGCGGGTCGAGCGATGATACCTGCAAGCCGATGCGGCGGGCTTCACGGGTCATGATCGGGTACGAGTGGGATGGGTAGTCGGAGTTCAACACCTTGCTGATCCGGTCGCACTCGGCCTCATCCTTGATGTGGGTGGACAGGATCTCCTTGCAGAGCTTGATCGAGAGCGAGCTCGAGCGGTCGATGGCGCCGACCACCAGCGGGTGGATGTACTGGAAGATGTCGGGAGAGGGGTTGCCGTGGTGCTCGCGTGCGTTGGCATTCCAGAGCGAAACGATGCGGGCCAGCTCGTCCTGGCTGACGCTGACACGCCGGTTGTTGCGCTCGTCGATGGGCGACATGTCGTGTACCAGCGAAGAGTCGATGGCGGTCAGGTGCGCCAGCGGGCCCATGGCGATCTCATCCGCGCCCAGCGCGATCATCGTGGCAGCCGAGGCACTCTCGAGAGGGATAATGGCATGCACACAGCGGTTGTACTCGCGCACGAGGTTGACGATGCGCAGGGCCGCTTCCACATCGCCGCCGTTGGACTTGATGAAGAGCGCAATATCCTGGCTGATGCCGATACGCTTGAAGATCTCGTACAAGGCCAGGACGTCGTTGTCGCAGACCGAGCCGCGATCGGATGTCCAATAAACCAGCAATTTGTACCCGATCTGCCGTTCCAGCTTGGCGATCAGGGCCTGGGTCTTGTCAAAAAGGACTGGGGGTTGCTTGACGTTCTTGCGATCGGTCTGGGTCGGCGCGGAGATTGTTTCGCTCATGGGCCGCGATTATAGGCCGCGGGACGCAGGCAGCAAGATGACGGATGTACTCAAAAACCAGACAACGATAGGGGTAATTTCTAGGCTACTTTACGGGCAAATATGACATTGTTCCTCCCAAATAGCGATACCCCCTTTTGGGTGCACAAATATCTGCTCAGGCCTTCGGCCAATCCAGTAACAGCGCCTCCGTCAGAAGTCGCGGGTTGACGTTCGCATCGAGCTGAGTGAGAGCCTGCTCGAGCCCCGAAACGAGGCGGCGCGAGTCTGCAAGCGGCAGGCGCTGCGCCAGCGCATCGATCTCACCCGAACGGTCGATATTGGCTGGTGGCGCGGACGAACCGCCCGCCCGCAGCAACACGTCGCGCCAGTAGGAGAGCCACAAGAGCAGCGTATCTCGCAGCCCGTCTTTTTCGGAAGCCAGCTTCTCAGCATAGGAGAACTTGTTCACGCGCGAGCTGGACAGCAGTGTCTGCAGGTCGTCGAGCTTTTCGAGCCGGAATGCAAGCGCGGCAGGGTCCTGCAACAGCCGGAGGGC
>DASVZE010000213.1:0-4905 GCA_036391775.1 Chloroflexota bacterium
TTGATGGGGCTGGAAACCGCGGCAGCAAGACCGACTGATCGAGAGTGCGCATCGTCGGGTAGAGCAATGGCACCGACGACAATCCCCGCTAGCAGCGCTGAGCGAACCAAGAGCGATCGCTTCCTGTACAACATGTCTTCTATGGGCTTGGCAAGGGAGCCCTGTCGGCATTGCGGAAACTATCCCGCCCCTTCAAGTGACTTGATGGGTTTCTCACATGTTGCATCCATCGCACCACGGTACGTAGGTCCGATCCGACTTTCGCCTGATCCCCTGGATGTAAAGTGAGCGATGATCTGTGACGTAGACCCACGCATCATTGTGGCTCTCGGGACTCCGGATAGGAAACGCATCCAGGGTTTAAGGGCGACCTTGCTACGCAGCGGGCCGGCTACTCACGGTATCGATGGCTCGAGTTTGCGTTATCTCTTCAAACGTCCTATCGAGAACGCCCTGTACGCGCACTCGTTGCACATCCCTGATGGACGTGCGCGAGGTCGGGCTCGACATCTGCCCGTTGATGTGTGTCTGTGGGCTGATGTTGACGAGGATCGTCTGCGTCGGGGTCAGCTGTACGGTCATAACGTCACCATTCGGATCTGGGGCAGTCGCAACAAGGCCGTTCACACGGACCCAGCTCTGAGACATATACCGCATGCATGGAACCTTCCTAACGCCTGTCGGGCGCGCAAGCCCGGCTTCACGACCTGCCGGCCACGACCTCCTGGCCAGGAGCACCGACTGCAGCGAGCAAGTCTGTTGCCCAGGCTTGGGCCCGCTCCAGCTCGCCCTCCTTCAGTGGGCCTTCCGAGCTGCCAATAAAGAAGCTCTCGGCCGGCACAACCACTTGCGCTCCCTGCTTCTTGATCGTCCTGGCTATAGTCGATGCGGCCGAGCCGGAGAAGACCTGAGGAATATGGAATCGCGTATCGAAGGTTGCAGCCCGTACATTGAGCAATGTTCCTGCTGGAAGCGCGCCCAGGAAGGCACGCATGGGTGCACTCATGCCGTGGGCCTGAGTCGGACCTCCCAGTACCAGCAGGTCCACCCCGTCGATGGGGAATGGACCGTCACTTACCGCATGCACGCGAACCGAGGATCCGCGGCCGAGAGCGCCTGCAATTGCCCGCGCGATACGCTCCGTATTCCCAAATTTCGAATCGTACACGACCAACGCGTTCATCTGGTTCTCCTAGCGGATGTTCATCTGCGGTTTGGTGCTCCCGAGCCTGATCCGGCGCACTTCGGATGGATCAGGCTCGGCGCCCCTTTCCGTTGGCTTCAGCCTACGCCCCTCTTCCACCGCCTTCCATCGGGCGAACATCCGATATTGGTGGAGCTGATGCCTGATTTGGTGCCGGATCATTGGAAAGAGAGAGATAGTCCATCCTTCTCTTTCGACCTCGATCTCAGCGTTCCGAATGGCCGGCATGATATGTCCATTCGCCACCGGTGGCGCCATGTGAGGGAAAACAAAGTGAAAATATGCGCGGTATACAATGTCGGCTGACAGATGCTCTCGGCAGATATCCGTGTGACGGAGATAAGGACCTGGCCCCATGATTGACATTGACAGGTACAAATGGACTGAGGAGCATCTGGGCGATGACGAGCAGCAAGTCTCCATGCTGCACGCTCAAGCAGAGCTGCTCGACCTGGCCCATGACGCGATCTTCGTGCGAGATGCGTCGAGCGGCGGCATCGTGTACTGGAACCACGGCGCCGAAGCGCTCTACGGTTACGACCGGGACGACGCGGTCGGTCGGGTTTCACATGACCTTCTCCAGACCCAGTTTCCTCAGCCGTTACGTGAGATCGAAGAGATCATGACCCGGGACGGGAAATGGGAGGGAGAGCTTGTTCAGCGCACGCGAGACGGTAGAGAGGTGACGATTGAGAGCCGCTGGGCGCTGCAACGGGATGCCCGGGGCGAACCGGACGCCTTTCTGGAGATCAATCGCGATGTGACTGAACGGAAACAGGCGGAAGCGCAGCTAAATCGGCGAGTCAAAGAACTCGCCGAGGCCAACACGGAGATCGCCCGCCGTCACCGAGAACTGGAGGCGATCAACGTCTCCTTGGCATCAATCTCGCAGGCTCTGGATCTGTCGGACGTTCTGCAAAACATTGTGGACGCAGCCCGAGATCTTATCCATTCTCGCTACGCCGCTCTCGGTGTCGCCGACGGCCATGGCTTCATTACAGAGTTCATCACCTCCGGCATCACAGCAGACCAGCGCGCTGCCATCGGCCCTCTACCGCAGGGACATGGCCTGCTCGGCACCCTTATAAGGGAAGCGAAGCCGCTGCGGGTGTCCCATATCGCAGAGGATCCACGGAGCCAGGGCTTCCCTCCCCACCATCCCCCCATGAGAACCCTTCTGGGCGTCCCCATTCTCTATAAAGGGAGAGTGGTGGGCAATCTCTACCTGACTGACAAGGTCGATGCTGCCGAGTTTAGCGAGGACGACCAGGAGCTCCTGGTCGTCCTCGCCCATCATGCGGCTGTTGCGATCGAGAATGCGCAGCTCTACGAAGATGCGCGTTCCGCACGTGATCAGCTGCGCGCATGGAACCGGAACCTGGAGGTCACAGTCGCCGAGCGTACTCAGGAGGTTGCGCGGATCAACCGCGAGCTGACCGCTCGCATATTCCAGGCGCAGGAGGAGGAACGTGGGCGGATCGCGCGTGAGCTACACGACGAGACCGCACAGGCTCTGGCCAGGCTCTTGATCGACCTTGACTTGGTGACACCACACATTCCAGACGAGGGACCTATAAGCGCTGCGATGACCCGTCTGGAGCAGGGGTTGAAGAGAACACTGGACGAGGTGCGTACCCTTTCACATGACCTGCGGCCTGCCATATTGGAGGACTTCGGCCTGGCGGCCGCGCTCAAAGCGTACTCCGACGACTGGATGCAGACCTTCGGCGTTCCCGTTCGAGTAGAGGTGCAGGCGGGCTCAGATGATCGGCTTCCCTCGGAGATGGAAATCGCGCTCTTCCGCATCGCGCAGGAGGCGTTGATGAACGCAGGGAAGTACGCTCGAGCCACGGAGGTGCAGGTCTCACTGTCGTTCACAGAGGTCCATGTGGAGCTGGTCGTACGGGATAATGGAGGCGGCTTCGATCCGGAAGGTCTGCCCGAACCTACTCGGCAGCGCGGATTAGGCCTTTATGGCATGCGAGAACGGGCCACTCTTCTCGGTGGCCACGTGGCCATCGAGAGCGCGCCGGGACAGGGTACCGAGGTTAGACTCCTGGCACCATTGCCTTGAGTCCCGCACCCGGCCGCAAATGCAGGAGCTTTCCTCCCCAGCGAAATGCTGTTCGACATGAAGAGCGACTCGACCCATGCTCTTCTCCTCCGGAGCAATTCCCTGCGGATCTCAGTGTGAGGATCCGAGTGGGACCCCGAAGGGGCAGACGATCCCACCTGGCGCTCATTGGGACGGAGCAATGTCTCCACCTCGCTCACGGGAGAGGAAGTCAGCCTTGACGTGTTGTTTCAAGACTGACTCTACAGACCCTCTGGAGCTATACCATCGGACGAGCACGGACATACACGTTGCATATCGAGCTACTCAGGATGCAGGCTGGAAGCGAAGTGCGTGCCATTGTGGACGCGCTCCATGATCTCTTCCACGACGCGCTTCTCGGCCTGCTCGTTCCTCCGTTCAGCCGGCAGATGAGCCTTGCCTTCGGCCACACGGTGGACCATGTCCTTGCGCGCCTCTTCCTCAATCTCGAGTTCGATCTTACTGTTGTACCTGTTCATGTCGTTCTCCTCGCGCGATACGCGTGCACCGAGCGTTCAACAACCCTCGATCGTGCTCGTCACGATGGAACTCCACTATCACTCTATGCCGGTTGAACGGAGAGTTACATAAGGTTCACACCTGATTTATGGTGAGTACACGCCTGAGGGGGATGCGGGTCTGCCGCGCCGCCGGACGGGGGTACGCTTCATCTCATACTTTTACTGGCTAAATATCAGGTGAGCACCCTATGCTCGTTTCGAGGACATAGACCTTATCCTGTGACTCAACTGCTTGGAGAGGCGCTTCGTTCGCTGTGGCGCCGCCTATTCGGCTGAGGAGGGCGATGATGACACCAGGCTTCATGAACGCGTCGGCACGGTATCTCGACGTCGACTTGCACTACTTCACGATTCACATCTCGGTGGCGAACCTCACAGTCATCATTCTGATGATCGTGGTATTCATCCTTGCTCTGGTCCTTCCCTTCCCCGGCGGTACGGAGGCACAACAATGAGCATGACCAGGAACGTCCAGGAGCGGATGAGCGCGGCGCTCCCGTACGAAGACCTTCTCCCGTACGAGCAGCCGGCCTATGTTCACAGCTATGTCTATACGTTTGGAATCGCCACGATAGCGAGCTTTATTCTTCTGATCGTTTCAGGAGTGGTGCTCGCGGCCTTCGGCCCTCAGTGGTGGCACTCCTCTACCGTGGGGCATTTCTTCAACAGCGCTCATTTCTGGTCGGTACAGGCGTTCTTCTTCTTCATGGTCTTGCACCTCTGGGCAACCTTTTTCCAGGGCGCCTGGCGTGATGGCCGGGGCCTGACCTGGGTTGTTGGAGTGATAACGTTCGGCACCTCCATCCTGACAGCTTTTACGGGCTATATCTCCCAGCAGAACTTCGACGCGCAATGGATAGCCGTGCAGGGAAAGGACGCCATGAACTCGGTTGGGGTCGGCGCCTTTTTCAACGTCCTCAACTTCGGGCAGATGTACGGATTCCACATATTCCTGCTGCCGGTCGCCGTGACGCTTCTCATGGGACTTCATCTGTTGCTGGTGCGATTGCGCGGTGTCGTGCGCCCGTACCCTTCCGAACCTAGCTCAGCGGAGGTAGCGCAATGATCTCCGGCAAGAAGGCCTA
>DASVZE010000214.1:0-3064 GCA_036391775.1 Chloroflexota bacterium
CTTGCCCACCACACCGACCTGGTTCGCGCGGCGCGATTGTTCGCCGTGATGAACCTGTCATTCGCCGACACCGTCATCGCCTTCTACGACGCCAAGTACCATTTCAACCTGTGGAGACCGGTCACGGCGATCCGTGAAGCCGGCAGTGCCGGGAATCCCGCCGTGACTGCAGACCCAAACTGGACTCCGCTCCTTACTGCAACGGATCCGTCGTACCCCGGTGCTCACAGCGCCATCAGCGCGGCCGGTGCTACTGTGCTGACTAGCTTCTTCGGCAAGCACGACAAGATTCACGTAACCTCCGACGTGCTACCTGGCGTTGTTCGGTCGTTCGACAGCTACAGCGCCGCTGCCACCGAGGCGGGACTGAGCCGCATCTACGGCGGAGTACATACCCGTCTCGATCATGATGCCGGCCTCAAGCTAGGCAAGAACGTTGCGGACTTCGTGCTCCGCCAGTCCACGGTTCGAGCCTTCGGCCTCGCGACGCGCTAGCTCACGCCATCCCGCTGTGCGGGCCAGCCGCAACACACGATCTCCCGGGTGATCGGCGAGCTACAGCTTCGACGACATCCAGGAGATCCTCTTCCTGTCAGAGTGTCCTTCTAATCATCCCCATATTCAAAGAGAGAGCCCCGTGACCCAGGGTATTCATAACCTCGCTCCAGTCCTCGCTCACGATGAGGAGCAGGTCGCAAGCGCCTCGAGCAAAGCCCTCCAGGCTGTGCGCATGCCCGCGACCATCTGCGTGTTGCAGATCGTTCTTGCCTACGAATGGCTGGTATCCGGTCTGGACAAGATCGGAAACACCCACTTCGACAACCAGCTCGTGAGCCTTCTCCAGCAATCCACGCAGGGGAACCGCTATGGCTGGTACGTTTCCCTCGTCCACCAGATCGTGCTCCCCAACCACACTCTCTTCGCTCTGCTCGATCAAGGCTCAGAGATCGCCATCGGCATTGCGCTGCTGCTGGGCGGAGGGCTTGGGTTACTCCGCCCACAAGCGCGCATCACGGTCGATGCTGCTCTGGCAGCGTCGGCAGCCCTGCTGGGCTCGACCTTCTTGGCCCTCAATTACTTCGTCCAGGGGAATACCCTTATCCCCTGGATTAATCCCGCCAACGCCTTTGTCCCCGGTGTCGACATCAATAGCTTCGTCGCGGTGATCTCCCTCGTGCTCTTTGTGGCCAATGTTTGCCTGCTGTTGAAATGGCGCAATGCTCTTGTCAAATAGCGGCTGCTCAGTGGCATCAAACTGATGGACTTTCGCCCTCATTCCGGCGCATAAGTGCTCGCTTCTCGGAAGGCGAGCACTTGTGTGAGGCTATGCGGCGTTTGGCCGATCCCTTTCCATTCGCAGTGGCTCGTAAGAATCACTCCGGTACTGCTTGAGGTCCGGGTCGTACCCAAGGAGCCAGCCAATTGATACACCCAGCGCCAGAGCTATGCGCTGTATCCAGATGGGTACTTGTGGGGTGTAGGTCTCGGACAGCTTCAGGAGGTGAACCAGATCAAACGGGCTACTGGGCAGAGCGTTTTCTCGAAGCTTTCCCTCGTGAGCCATAACCGACATGGCTTCAAGGACGACCTCCAGGTGGCGCGGTGGCGTGACTTGCACGCGCATCTTCATCTCGTTGCGTCCGGCGTTCCACCATTGATGTTTGATCCGTCTCGGCAAGACGACTTTGTGTCCGGGTCGCAGTGTGTAAACCTTGTCACCGCGCATTACTCCAAGCGTTCCGGCAAGAACCTCGAGACGCTCCTCCTGGCGGCTATGAACGTGTGGAGGCAGTCGTATGCCATCCGGTCTGACGAGACAATCGAACAGAAGCCGCTCGCCTCGCGTGTCGTCCGTGGTCTCAAGAAATGTGATTTGCTCACCGGTGATGGGATTGCCGATTGTCTGGCCGGCGTATGCCATGATTTTCCTCCGTGGCGTTGCTGCCTCGTCACAAGGAGGCGAGAAAAGGAAGCCGCTCCTACTTCGTGACGGTAATGCTGCCGTGCATAAACGGGTGGATGGTGCAGTGGTACGTAAAGGTGCCCGCCCTCTTGAAGGCGCGCAGGTAGTGAGCTCCCGGGTTCAAAGGACCTGAATCCCAGAGTCCCCTGTCGCTCGTGGTGGTGTGTTGAAAGCCGTCCTGGTTGGTCCAGATGATCGTTGTCCCCAGGGAGACGATGACGCGTGCGGGCCTGAAAGCCAGGTCCTGAACGTTGATGCGGACGGTGCGTCGATGTTTGAGGACAACGACCCTGGATTTCTGCGCTGGACCGTTGCTCATCTGCATGCCGGGCATGCCTTTTGCGTCCGCGGAGGTTCTCCATGGCGCGGTCACGGCTACAAGGAGGAGCGGAGCACTGGCCGCCCCGACCATGTGCTGCAGGGTGCGACATCCGTACCCCTTTGTCATATGACTCCCTTTCATGTGTTCGTTGGAGCTGCCGAAGCCAGATGAGGAACTCCGTCTTGAGGACTGCCTGGATAGCCCCGTCCGGCGGACGAATTTCACCTTACGGCGCTGTGTTGAGACCGGTGTTGGCGCAATCTGAGAGTCAATTGAAACTCGGACTGCAACCCGTGGCCGTAGGTACTAGCGGACTCTCAACAAACTCTCAGAAAGGGCTGGCAGTACTTTCATCGCACCGCACTACGGTGAAAGTAAGGTTAGTGACGGATAGCAACGAGGGCATGAGCATGATCGAGCAACAGTACGCAGACGACCAGGATGAGTCGCTGCGAATCTTGGTCGTCGACGATGAGGCCAACATCCGTAATCTCCTGCGTGTGGGACTCAAGTACGCCGGGTTCTCTGTCGCCCTTGCCGAAGATGGCCCGGGTGCGCTGTTGGCCGTCGAGCAATTCAAGCCGCACCTCGTTATCCTGGATCTCATGCTTCCTGGCCTCGATGGATTGGATATTGCAAAGCGCCTTCGTCAGGATCCGGACCTCTTGATCATCATGCTGACGGCACGAGATGAGGTTCCCGATCGCATAGCGGGGCTCGAGGCAGGGGGTGATGATTATGTCGTAAAGCCGTTCGTATTCGAGGAATTGCTTGCTCGC
>DASVZE010000215.1:0-1781 GCA_036391775.1 Chloroflexota bacterium
CAGGATACGGACGCTACCCCGGTCGGGTATCTCCAGTCCGGCGATCACCCGCAACAGGGTCGACTTGCCACTGCCGCTCGGGCCTAATAAAGCGGTGAGGGATCCGTCCGGAATCCTCAGCGACACATCATTGAGGGCGACGAAGCCGCCAAACTTTTTCGAAATTCCGGATGCGATGATTCCCATCAGTTAATCTCCTTCGGCTTCCACAGCGTCATGGCGATCAGGGTAAAGACAGCAAGAACTGCCAGCGTTACAGACGCCGTGTACGCGCCCGTCGCATCAAACTGCTGAAATCGGTCTTGAACATACAGTGTCATCGTCTGACTCTGACCAGCGATATTGCTGGATACCACGCTTACTGCGCCGAACTCGCCAAGGGCACGGGCGGTGGTCAACACTATGCCGTATCCCAAGCCAGAGCGGATGGCAGGAAGCGTGACACGAAAGAATGTCTGACGCTGAGAAGCTCCGAGCGTCAGAGCCGCCTCTTCTTGCTCCGTTCCAACTTCACGTAGCACGGGAACCACCTCGCGGACCACGAACGGTAGCGAGATGAAAACTGTTGCCAGGACCATACCGGGCATGGCGAAGATCACCTGCACTCCGTGGCCCGAGAGCCATTCTCCCCACCAGCCAAAACGGCCGTAAACCAGCACCAGCGCCAGTCCAACCACCACGGGCGACACGCCAAGCGGGAGGTCCACAAAGGTGCTGAGAAGGGCCTTGCCGCGGAACTCGTGCCGTACCAGCGCCAGAGCGCAAAGCACTCCGAATGCAGTGTTGAGGGGGACGGCAATGATCACGATCTCAAGGGTGAGCCGGAGTGCATGGACGGCATCTGGATTGGTCAGAGCCGCCCAAACCGGCCCCATTCCGTGCTCGAAAGTGCGCCAGAGGATCGCGCCCAGTGGGAAAAGGAGAAGAATACCCAGATATCCAAGGGCGAAGAGGCGGAGAGCGATCTTACCCAGCATGTCTATTGCTCCACCGATCTACTGCTGAGATGGTCAGTAACATCACCAGAGAGACTGTCAGAAGCACGGCGGACACAGCCGCCGCGCCTATTTCGTTGTCACTCTGAATTTGACTAAAGACATACATGGATGCCACCTGCGTCCCGGGCAGACCGCCGGAAATAAGGATTACGGCGCCAAATTCCCCCATGGCCCGCGCAAAGCTGAGAGCTGTGCCGGACAGAACTGCTGGAACAAGGTTGGGCAGGACGATGCGGCGAAAGACGGTGAACGGAGTCGCGCCCAACGACGCCGCGGCTTCTTCCATCTCACGGTCGACCGCCTGCAAAACTGGCTGTACCGCTCGGACTACGAACGGCAGCGTGACGAAGAGAAGCGCCAGTATGACGCCGAAACGCGTATATGCCGCGTCCAGACCGAAGGGGCTTTTAGGCCCATAAAGCGTGATCAACGTTATACCCGCGACAATGGTGGGCAGCGCAAACGGAAGATCTATGAGCGCATTGACCGAGGCTTTACCAGGAAAATGGTCGCGAACCAGCACCCAGGCAACACAGGTGCCGGCGACCGCGTTCGTGACGACAACGGCGATAGCAGCGAGGAACGTCCACCTAAGGGTCGCGACCGCGCCCGGGCCCGAGATCGCCTGCCAGAAGGACTCCAGACCGCTATTCGTCGCTCGCCACATCACAGCGGCGAGAGGAATCAGGACGACGAGGCTCAAATACCCGGTCACGACGCCGCGGAGCATAATCCCCCCGCCCAACCATCGAATGCGCGGGGCGGTATAGGGAGCTGCTGTGC
>DASVZE010000216.1:0-3414 GCA_036391775.1 Chloroflexota bacterium
ACCGTCGTGCTCTTCCTCTTCCTTATGTCACCTGTGCAGACGATTTTAGCGCTTGACGATGACGAACCGATGACAGACACCCACCAAATTAGGCGTCAAGCAGTGGTCATCAAACAGTCATGCAGCGCGAATCTTTCCGTCATGCCTGCTCCGTAGGCTGGGCTTGTCGCGGTAACTCCGATACCACCGCTCCCCTGGGTGGACGAAAGGAACAAAAGTCTTGAACGGATTGGGGATAAAACACAACGCTGCTTTGTACGCCAATGACTTACCGCGAATCACCACGACGGTGCTGGTCGCGCACCCCGTGGCCGTCAAAAGCACGACCCGCGTAGTCTTCAGATGATCGTTACTTTCGCATCCAGAGCGCTTGAGAGAATACGGTTTTCGTCCGCTGCCCGTCCTCTGCGATTCGTTGGGACGGGTGGAATAGCAGGTTGCACTCAGCTTGTCCTACTGGCATGGATGACACAGCGCGGCGTACCGGCGCTGGCAGCCAATCTTCTCGCATTCTTGCTGGCGGCGCAGCTCAACTTTGCTCTCAGCTGGTACGTCACCTGGGGCGACCGGCGCAGCGACGCCTCCGCCATGCGGTGCTGGGCCATCTTCCACGGTTCCATCGCTCTCATGGCACTTCTCAACTTCGCCGTCTTCGCGATCGCCCACATTTATCTTCCTCTACTTGCGGCGTCGGCCCTCGGCATCCTCGCAGGCGCGTCTGGCAATTATGTGTCCGGTGACCTGATCGTATTTCGGCGGGGACATGAAAATTGCGCTCTCCGGGAGCCACATAAGCATGCGGCTTGAACAAGGCAATGGGTCGTCGAAAAAAGATTACCGCTTTCTCCGCCACCTCCCTGACCATCAAGATCTCAAATGGATCTCGTACGACAATCCGAAGAGAATCTCCCAGAAGCCTACGCCTTGATACGGTACCCCACGCCTCGAACGGTCTGGATCAATTGCCGATCGTACCCCTCGTCAACGGCCTTCCGCAACCGCAAAATAGTGGCATCGACCACGTTGGCGAATGAGTCAAATCCGTACTCCCAGACTCGATCCAGAATCACCGTCCGGCTCAGGGCCTGACCAGGATGGCGCATCAAGTACTCAAGCAGTGCATATTCACGGGGAGAGAGATCAATGAGATTGCCCGCCCGCGCCACTTCGCGGGCGCGCGTATCCATGACCAAATCCCCGACCACGAGATTGTCGTCTCCAACAGGTGCGGCACCACGCCTCGTGATTGCACGCAAACGCGCCAATAGCTCCTCAAAGGCAAACGGCTTGGTGAGATAGTCGTCTGCGCCCACATCAAAGCCTTTAATCCGGTCCGAAAGGGCGTCCCGGGCGGTCAACATGAGAATCGGTACGTTGTTGTGTTCTTCCCGCAGCCGTTGGGTGACGGAAATGCCGTCCATTCTGGGAAGCATGATGTCGAGGACAACGGCGTCATGAACCCCGCTCTCGGCCATGTCCAGGCCTTCAGACCCATCGTGAACGACGTCCACGACATGTCCTTCCTGGGTCAGGCCGCGCCTTAGCGCTTCTGCCAGAGACGGGTCGTCTTCCACCACCAGCAGCCGCATTTTCGCCTCTCCTTCGCGTGAGCCAATACCGGCCACCACTACTCTACGTCCAATCCTACCCTGACCTTGCGACGATTTCGCGAGACGCCAGTGCGGGCGCAGCCGGCAAGGGGTATCCGCGCTCCAGCGTCAAGAGGACACCCAAACGGAAAGCAGTCTTGCTCTCCGATAAAGTAGGAGCATGGCACAATCAATACCGCACGAACCCGGCGGCCTGTACCGTGTCGAGCACATCATGGGCATGCCTGTAGGCATCGACTTACGAGACCAGGAAATCGCTCCCGAGGTGCTGGACAGGGCGTTTGACTGGTTCCGTTGGGTCGACTCTACCTTCAGCACGTATCTGCCGGACAGCGAGATCAGTCGAATCAATCGCGGGCTCCTCACGCCGTCTCAGGCGCACCCCGATGTCCAATCCATCCTGAAGCGCTGCGAGGAGCTGCGCATCGAGACTGGCGGCTTCTTCGACATCCAGACTTCGAACCTTCCTCTCCTTCTGACGGGCGCGAGCGGCGCAACGGTGCGCAGCGGCATCGATCCCTCTGGACTGGTGAAGGGATGGTCGGTCGACCGTGCCGGAGAAATCCTCGACATGGCCGGCGCGCGTAACTACTCCATCAATGCGGGAGGTGATATCCGGGTCCGTGGCGGAGCGCTTCCCGACAATGCCTGGAGAGTCGGTATTCAGCATCCTCTGGAGCACGACAAGATAGCGACCGTCATCGAGATAACGGATCTGACCGTGGCAACATCCGGCGCATATGCCCGCGGCGATCACATCATAGATCCTCACACGGGGAGCCCCGTGAGTGGCGTCCTATCCGTCTCCGTGGTGGGTACTGATCTGGCGACCGCCGACGCATATGCCACAGCACTCTTTGCCATGGGAGCGGATGGGCCGGCCTGGACCGCGCGACTGTTTGGTTACGAGGCCATGATCATTCTGGAAGACCACACCGTGCTTTCCACGACCTGGTTTCCCTCGGTGTGATTCCCTGCATCTCGCGATCGTTGCCGGCACTTTCCAGTGAGCGGCTATCCGCCAGAATGGCCGGCTCCTCGTGTTGGGTCAGCCGCGGCGAAAGTGTGATGCGGGATTCATCCGGTACGTCGTCCGCGACTTGACCCATTTCGCAGGTATGCACCCGACTCTTTGTGGTGTACTAAGAGTAGGAGGACATTGCCGGGCCTTTTCGATGAGCTGCCGCTTTCGGAAGGTCGATGCGGCTCCGGCAGTGCGAACACATGGCAACAGAGAGCGAGAGGATCACGCGCTCACGCGCGTCCTGCTACATGCATGTGCTTTGCTTCGTGTCCCTTGCGGTCACGTTGATACTGCGTTCGCCGGTAGGTGTCTACGCTGCGGCGGCGAACGTCTCGGACTTGCGCCCGGCGTTGCTGCAGAATCGTGATCTGCCTACCGGTTTCTCCACCAAGATGTGGGATACCTTTTCCAAACCGTCACTTAAACTTACCGTTCATGGCCGCCCCTGCGGCTCTACCACGACCCTGGAGAGAAACGATTGGCGTCAAGGAGTCCATGAGGTTTTCCCCATATCTGGAGTGCCGTTCAATAATCTGGACGGCCTGGATGTTTGCGCCCTCTTACTGCGCCATTCGTCCGTGGCAGCCACGGAGTTTAAAGCCGTCCAGCATCAGGCGCAATTGTTATTTCTACATCGGTCCAATGTCCGCGCCCTCGCCGCGATCGACATAGGCAACGGCGCTGTTGCGGGAATCACTACCCTGTCGACCTCGACATCATACTTTCTCGTATTCCGCAACAACAACGCCATCGTCGGACTGGTTTACAACATTACGCAAA
>DASVZE010000217.1:0-4784 GCA_036391775.1 Chloroflexota bacterium
TCAGGGCGGCCGGGGCCTGAGCCACAAAGAATATGGTGCATGCAAGTAGAAGTGCCCCAAAGGCCACACTAAGCAGTCTCTGGCCGGGAAGGTGATCGCCTATGAGCGAATAGTCACTGACGCCGAGGAGTGTAATCACGAACAGGAAAAGCACCATGATGGCGCCTGCGTAAATAAGAATTTGAACGGCCGCGATGAATTGGGCGTTGAGCAGCAGATAGAGGATCGACAATTGAGCCAATGTCACGATAAGTGACAGTGCGCTGTAAATAGGGCTGCGCGCCGACACAACGCCGACAGCACTGAGCACGGCGATAACCGCTGCCACCCAGAAGACCGCGCTTTCAACAGGCGTCATTACGTTACCCTTCGCCTTCGCCGGTCAGGCCGGCATGCTGTCGAGGTCACGTGGCGGCTCGAGCAGCATATCCTTGGTGTATATCAATGGTCCGCGACTATAGTCCGAGATGTCGAGAATCGGCTCCAACGTTATGGCGCCCGTGGGGCATGCCTCCTCGCAGAAGCCGCAAAAGATACAACGTAGCTCGTCTATCTCGTAGATCCGGGCGTAACGCTCTCCTGCGGACACCCGATTATCCGGAGTATTCTCTGCTGCCTCAATGTAGATGCAGTCGGCAGGACACGCACCTGCACACAGATAGCAGCCTATGCATCGTTCCAGGCCGTTCTCGTAACGATGCAAAACGTGCCTGCCGCGCGTGCGCTCCGGCAGACGCCGCCGCTGCTCCGGATATTGGATTGTCTGCGGCGGCCGGACCATGTTCTTGAAGGTGACGCCCAGTCCGCGCGCGAATTCAAGGATTGCCACTACAACACTCGCTTTTCATAAATGAGATAGGCGCGGGTGCCTCTCTGCTCCCTCAACTTAACGATACATAGAGAGCTGTCACGAGAAGATTCAGGACAGCCAGTGGAAGCAGAATCTTCCACCCAAACCACATCAATTTGTCGTACCGGATACGAGGCAAAGTTGCTCGAACCCAGATAAAGAGAAACAGGAACAGAGCAGCTTTCACCAGAAACCAGAAGACGCCGAGAATTTGTGCCCACGGTGTCGCAGTGATATCGAAGAATATGCCGTTCCCTATTCCGACCCAGCCACCGAGAAAAAGCGTCGCGACCAGGGCGCTCAGGGTTGTCATGTTCATGTACTCGGCGATGTAGTACAACCCGAACCGCATGCCCGGATACTCCGTATGATACCCGCCCGTTAGCTCTTGCTCGGCCTCCGCCAGGTCGAAAGGCGCCCTGTTGGTCTCGGCGAAAGCGCCGATAGAAAAAAGGGCAAATCCTACGGGCTGCAGCAAGAAAAACCAAGTCAGAGGACGGTGGTTCTGCGCCTGGACGATGCCGATCGGACTCAGCGTCCCGGCCAGCAACACCACGCCGATCAGGGACAAGCCAAGAGACAGTTCGTACGATATCATCTGAGCGCTGGACCGCAGTCCCCCCAGCAAGGAATACCGGTTTGAGGAGCCCCAGGAGCCGAGTACGATCCCGTACACACCCAGGGAGAGAATGGCCAGCAAGTAGAGGACACCGATATTGACATCTGCCACGGCCATCGTCCTCTGATGTCCCCACAGATAGAAGGCGGGTCCGAGCGGCACGACCGCGAACGCCATGATTGCCACGAAGAGCGAAATTGCGGGTGCAGCCAGATATACGGGGATCTTTACGGCGCGCGGCGTGATCGGCTCCTTAAGCAGAAGCTTGATCCCGTCGGCCAGGGGCTGGAGTAGGCCGAGGGGGCCTGCTCGATTCGGTCCATATCGTGATTGCATGCGGGCAAGCAGCTTGCGCTCAACCAGGGTGAGGTAACCTGCAGTCGCCATCAAGAGCGCAAGAACGATGATGCACTTGACGACCGATTCGATCAGCGGATCGAGCCAAACGTTCATCGCGGGGACTACACCGGCTGTAGCTGGGAGACACGATGTCCGTGTTCTCCCAAAGCACCGTAATCGACATTCGAATACTGCTGGACCTGGCTCCTCACAGCGTTCCATACGTCTTGTGGAAGACTGTAGTCCAGATGGCGCTCAAGGTACTGCGACAGATCCACCAGGATCTGCCAGTCCGCCAGTGCGATACCAGGCGAAGGCACTGCCGTCGACGTCTTCTGTATTCTCCCCTCGCTATTGGTGAACGTACACAGCTTCTCCGCAAAGCTCGCGGCTGGAAGCACGACGTCGGCACGTCTGGCGGTTGCCGTCATCATGAGCTCGTGCACTACCAGCAGATCAAGATTGTCAAGGCGGTCAGAAATGTCCGTTTCCGGCATCTCACCTGCCAGGTCGGCACCCAGCAGGAACGCAGCCCGTACTCTGTGGTCCCCGAGGGCAAGTCGCGCCACGACAGGCTCCGGCCAGGCGCCAGGTTCCCCGTCTCCAGGCAAGATTCCCAGATCGCGCGCTCCCATGGAGTTACAGTCATCCAGAAGAGGAAGCGTTCCCACCGTTACTCGAGTCCCGAGCGACTGTATGAACTCTGAGACTGCTACAAGGGCTTCCGCCCTGTCCTCGACGCCCGGAAAAGTGTCGTCGTATATGACGGCAACTGGTCCTTCGGCGAAATACTCTCCTGTCACGCGGACCAGCTCTTCCCGGCTTACGCCAACTATGACGAGGTCTCCCGAGCCGCGTCCCGCCTTCCACGACCCGTCACCTGCCAGCGAACGAGCAACCTCCGCGAAACGCTCTGCCGGATAGGTGAATGATGCGGTGGCTTTTGAGCTTAATGGAACCTCGTGCGGATTGAAGGCGAGCAGCTTTGCACCGTGACGATTCATCGCCAGACGAATGCGGAGCTCAAGCACCGGTTCTCGCTGGCTCGGATCCGCTCCGAGTAAGACGATGGTCTTGGCGTCGTCAAGGCCGGCTATAGGCATCAACGTGCGCGTGAGAGGCGCGATCGCTTCGCTTTGCTCTGACGTCAGACGCAGGTCCGGACGCGGAAAATGATCTAGTTGCTCTGTTCCAACGACTTCCTGCATGAACTGCTTGAACACAAACAGGTCTTCGTTTCCCAGCCGCGGTGATGCCACTCCCGCAACCACATCCGGGCCATAGCGGTCCGTGATGGCCGTGAGCCGCTCTGCAATGAAGGAGAACGCCTCGTCCCACGATGTTTCGACAAACGCGTCTCCGCGGCGGATGAGGGGAGATGTGAGCCGGTGGGGACTATTGATGAATTCAAAGCCGAACCGTCCGCGGTCGCACAGCCAGCTATCGTCTATCTCGGGATTGTCTCGAGATAGAAAACGAATGACTTCATCGCTCTTGCGCACGGATATATTGATGTTGCAGCCCATGGCGCAGTGAGGACATACGCTGGGGCGATTTCGCAGCTCCCAGGGCCTGAACGTAAATCGTTGCTTGCGACTGGTGAGAGCTCCGACCGGGCAGAGCTCGACGACATTTCCAGAAAAGGCCGAAACGTATGGCTCGTCCTTGAACGTTCCCACCATCGAGTGGTCGGCACGGTCGAGAAGCACGATGGAGTTGTCCTCGGCCACTTCAGAGCAAAACCGAACGCACCGCCAGCAAAGCACGCACCTCTCGCGGTCCAGCGCGATGGTCGGTCCCAGCACGACAGGTTTCTCGTGATGCCTCTTGGGTTCGATGTAACGGCTTGCTCCCGGCCCATAAGCGAAGGTCTGATCCTGCAAGGGACACTCACCCCCGCGGTCACAGATCGGACAGTCGAGCGGGTGGTTCGCAAGTAGAAATTCGAATATGCCTCGCTGCGCCTTCTCCACGACAGGACTTCTCGTTCGCACTTTCATGCCATCGGCAACGGGCGTGGAACACGCGGTGATCGGACCTTTGGTCATGCCTTCAACTTCAACCAGGCAGGTACGACATGCCCCCACAGGGCCGAGCTTTGTGTGATAGCAAAAAATTGGAATGTCGATGCCGTTGGCCTTACACGCTTCCCACAAGAGCGTGTCTTTTGCCACCCGTAATTCGTTCCCATCGACCGTAATTGTGACCTGGTTTTCCAACAACCCCTCCGCCTGAGGTTTCGCTCGTACGTCGCCGATCACTACCGGCTACGCGACCGCACTTTGCACGTCCGTATACGGACAGCGGCCCTTCTGGATGTGCTCCTCATACTCGTCGTAGAAATATTTAATGCTGCTGACTATGTTGGATGTCGAAAAATCCCCTAGAGCGCAGAATGCCCGGCCCAGGATGTTATCGCAGATGTCTAGCAGGAGAGGTAGATCTTCCTCTCTTCCCTCTCCAGCCTCGATGCGGCGAACTGTCTTGGCAAGCCACGGTGTTCCTTCCCGGCACGGTATACACTTGCCGCACGACTCATGCGCAAAAAACTCGCTGAGTCGAAGCTGAGCCCGCAAGATGCAGATGTCATGCGGGATAAGAATAAAGCTGGCGGATCCGAGCGCGGAGCCCTTCTCTCGATAGGCTTCGTACGACATCGCTATGTCAATAAAATCATCCGTCCCCGGCAACATTGGGGCGGACGCACCGCCCGGTATGTACGCCTTTAGCCTCTTCCCATCCCTCATTCCTCCGGCGCAATCTTCGAGCAGCACGCGAAACGGTGTTCCAAGCTCTAACTCATAGTTGCCGGGCCTGTTCACCGGCCCGCTGATGGAGCACACCTTGGTACCCGGGCTCTGTGCCGTGCCGAAGCTCTTGTACCACGCGGCTCCGTGGCTCACGATATGGGGAACATTTGCAATTGTCTCCACGTTGTTGATGACCGTTGGCTGTCCGTACAGGCCCTTCACCGCG
>DASVZE010000218.1:0-6945 GCA_036391775.1 Chloroflexota bacterium
CGCGCTCCCCTCGTGGGACCTGCAACCATGATTCAATGCCCTAATTGCAAAGTCAACTCCGAGCCCACAGCTCGTTTTTGTCATGGCTGCGGACATGCGCTTTATCGTGACTGTCCGTCGTGTGCCGAGCAAGTCGGGATATGGATGGAATTCTGTCCGCACTGCGGGAGCAAGTCGGACACTGAAACAGCATACTCGGGTCCCGGCTCCCTACGTTTGGCTACTGTGCTCTTTGGCGATGTGAAGGGGTACACCGCCATGTCGGAGCACCTTCCGCCTGAGGAAGTGGCTGAAATCATGAATAGCTGCTTCGAGGCGCTTAGTCAGCCGGTCGTGAAATACGGCGGATCGATTGACAAGTATGTGGGCGACGCTATTATGGCGCGATTCGGCGCTCCCCGAGCCCACGAAGACGATCCGGTTCGAGCCATTCAGGCTGCGCTTGCGATGCAGGAGGCCCTTGCCCGATTCCGGCAAAACCTGGCGGGGCGGACCGGATCTGACCTTTCCATGCGCATTGGCATCAACACCGGCCAGGTCGTGATGGGGGAAGTCGGGTCGTCTGCGCTCAAGCAATTCACCCTCATGGGGAATGCGGTGAATCTCGCATCCCGCCTTGAGCATGCGGCAGAGCCGGGAAGCATTCTGGTCGGCGAGAGTACGTACCGGCTAGCCAAGCATGCTTTCGAGTTCCAGGCCGTCCCTCCGCTCCAGATTCGGGGTCAGTCCGAGCTAATCCATGCATTCGTTCCGCTCCGATCCAGAGTCAACATATCGAGCCCCCATGCGCGCGTCGGCGGGCAGCAGCTACCACTGGTTGCACGCTCGACGGAACTGGAGCAGCTCAATACCTATTTGGCGGAAGCGTATAGGGGCGAGGGCCGCCTTGTTGCCGTCGTCGGCGAACCGGGTGTGGGAAAAAGCAGGCTGGCAGAGGAACTCTGGAAGCGGCACCAAAACGAGAATATTCTTCGTATTTATGCCGCTGCTCCGTCGTTTGGGGAGAACATTCCCTATGCAATGCTCGTCGCCTTCATCCGTGGATTGCTGTTTGGGGAGACGGAACAGCCGGAGGTACGTCCCCAGGAGCTGCACGATGCGGTGCACACGCTGCTTTCGGACGAGCGGGCTGAGGACGCCGAGGCCATTCTGGCCGAGGTGCTCGGTATTTCACAGACGAACGCGACGGATGTCTCTCAGCTGCACGCGAGGTCGCGCCAGGGACTATTGACCAACACCCTGAAGCTTCTGCTGACCGTGCGTAGCCGGCAAAGACCAATGCTTCTGGTGCTGGACGACATGCATTGGGCTGACAGTGCCAGTCGGTCGGTCTTTGAGCAGATACTGAAAGGCATCCGGGGCCTCCCCATCCTGGCACTCATGCTCTATCGCCCGACATTTTCACATGCACTGTCAGGCATGGCCCTCTACCGTCAGATTAACTTGCATGAGATTCCTCCGGAGGACGCAAAGAACCTGCTGCAAGAGTACTTGGGATCGTTCGCGATCCCGGGGCTAGTCGGCGATCGAGTCATCGAAAAATCAGGCGGCAATCCCTTTTTCCTCGAACAAATCCTGACTAGCCTGGTCGAATCGGGAACGATCGTGCAGAAAGACGGAAAATGGGATGTAACGCAGGACATAAGCAGAATCACCATTCCCGACACGATTCAGGAAATTCTGCTGGGACGCATCGACCAGCTATCACGCGGCGCACGATCCGTCCTGGAGGTTGCGGCAGTCATCGGGCGAGTCTTCGCTCATCGATTACTGCAGTCAATCGTCGATGCCGAGCGTGACCTCGACAGTTATCTTGCGCAGTTAGAGACGCAAGAGTTCATCCACGAAAAGAATCTTGTGCCGGAGCTTGAATACATGTTCAAGCACTCCCTGACACAGGACGTCGTCTACAACGGTCTACTGGAAAGCCAACGCCGAATATTCCACCTGCGCGTGGCGGAAACGATTGAGTCACTGGGAGGTTCGCCGACGGGCGAACAGCTGCCATTCCTGGCATTGCACTACGGCAAGTCCGACAAATGGGAAAAGGGCCTGGAGTACTCCATCGCTGCCGGGCAGCGGGCACGTCACCTGTACGCAAACGATGATGCTCTGCAGTGCTTCCACCAGGCTCTCGAGATACTTGGTCAGCGAGCGCCGGACGATACTGCACGCCGGTTACTCGTTCTGGAAGGGCTTGGCGACACATTTGAAATCCTCGCTCGATTTGAGGAGGCGGATAGCTCGTACAGGCGCGCCAGGGACGATTGTCCTACGCCCACGGATCGTGCGCGACTCTGCCGGAAATTGGGGGATTTAGCCCAATCCCGCGGTCGCCACGCGGAAGCCACCACGAGATACAGAGAAGCTGAGATCGAGCTCGCGGCGGTTGATGATCCCACGGAGCGTGCGAACATCTGGCTGGGTCGGGCGCGCAATGACCGGCTGAGGGGCGCGCTCGACGCGGCGTCTGCGGCATGCCTGAAGGCGCTCTCCCTGTCCGGCATGGTCGACGAGATGACGTTGGCGTCTCTCTATTTCGAGCTGGGCGAAGCCGAGAGCGAGCGCGGGAACAGCCGAAGTGCATCCGGTTACTTCGAGGCCGCTGCCGGCATCTGGAACCAATTGGGAGCTGTGGACAAGCAAGCCCTGGCAATACAAGCACGGGCCGAGGGCGCGTTTCAATCCGGCCGTCTCATCGAGGCACAGCAGTATTTCGATGAGGCACTGAGCACCTATCGCCGGGTTGCTGACCGCCATGAGGCGGCTCGCGTCCTATGCGGCATCGGAAAAATTGGTCTCGCGATGGGCAATCTTGAAGCGGCGGTCGATTGCCTTGTGGAGGGCATGGCCGTTGCAACCGAGATTGACGATGCGCTGCTACAGGCGATCTGCACGTTTCAGTTGGGCGCCGTCCATCTGGAGCGTGGCAATGAAGACGAAGCCAAGAATCTCCTCGACTCGAGCTACGCTTCGTTCAAGCAAATGAGGAACTGGAGAGGACTTGCCGAGGTGATGGTGAGTCGAGCGGAGCTCCTTAAACGACGGGGCGAGTTTGAGCAGGCTCGGACCGCCATCCGGCGTGCCAGCAGCCTGGCTGCGGAGATTAATGATCGCCGGCTCCTGGTACGCGCGTACCTGGGCGCGGCCGAACTTGACGTGGCTATGGGGGAGTACGATGCAGCGGATAAGCCCCTGGCGGCTGCTTTATCTCTGGCGCGTGACTTGTCGGACGCGCGATTGACTGCGCAGACCGAACGAGTGTGCGGGCGTGCGAGAGCGCGGCAAGGTCGAACTCAATCAGCACTCACCATGCTTCGGGCCAGTGCGACAGCGTTGCGTGAGTGCGGTGCGTTTCTAGACGCGGCCCACGCCGAGCTCGACTTCGCACGAGTTGCGTGTGCGTCTCACAATGGCCCGCGAGTAGAAGCGGGCCAGATGCTTGACTTTGCTCTGGACACATTTGAACGCGCAGGGGCTCAAGGTAATCTCCAGCAAGCCCGCTCGCTGGCAATGCAGCTCGCCGCGCCGACCTCCGCATCAATGGACACTATCGAACGACCCGGTGCCCACCTTCGTGCGGATGCCGAGGTGACACAGGCATTGGTTTTTGGGAAGGAAGGGACATAAAGTTGACAAGGATTACCCTCGTAGTTCTCATGGTGGGAGCTTTTTTGCTTTCGTCGGTCGCAGCCCGTGCCTCTGGTGGTACGATCGTCGTTTTGCATCAACGCACCAATGCGATGATCTATGGATCCAAATCGATCCACCGTGGTATTCATTCTGACGTACGTGCTGGGAGTGACTCTCGTTCGCCGATCGGTCAATCAGCCACTGCTTTACAGCTCCCGGCCACTGCTTATACCCCTGCCACGATCAACACTCAGTACTCGGGCGTTGTCGACACAACGCTGGTAGATCAGGATTGGTTCAGGACAAACCACTCTGCACCATACGAGACATGGGGCTGGCAGACAGGTTACTACCAGAGAGCCGACTGGCTTCCCGCCGGCTACAGTGCCACAGATACCATCACATTCCGCTATTTAGGCAGCTTCTTCCCCAATGCATCATCTGCCGCCGCCGCTTATCAGGACGGCGTGACCTATACACAAACGCGGACGGGCGCGTCCAGCTCGTCATGCAGTGGAAGCACCTTCTCCTGCGCCGATATGGCATATCACGTGACAAGTGGAGGCGTGTCTCAGCTCGAGGAATATACCGTGCTCCAGGTCGGCGTTTGCCTGATTGAGGCAAGCGTTGACGCCACCCAGACGGCAGCCAGTGGCGAAACGAGTCAGATCGAGACGACGCTCACTAGTATTGACAGTGCAGCGCTGCAAGCTGCCAGTACCGTATGCGGTGCAAGTGTCCCGCCTCAACCCTCTCCCACGCCAACGACCACTACTCCTGTCGCCTTCACGATTCTTTCGGTGCGGGCTGAGACTGTCAATTCCCGTCCGGACTGGAACCTGCTCAGTCCTCCAGTCACGTTGGTCAAGGCAGGCACCAAGGTACGGCTGTCGGTGTACTATCACGTCAGCAGCGCACCTCAGAGCTTCGCCTATAGCGAGCGGGTGACGGTCAAGCGGAACGGTACGACACTGGTCCGACAGTCATATCCTGATAAGCTCGGCACTACACCAGTCGATACGTACCGGAATAGCTGGACTTACACGATGGCCACCGCGGGGAGCTACGCCATTACCATCGCTATCACGATGAATGGCCACACACAGGCGCTGTCAACAGCCGTTACCGTGCAGGCAGCGGCGCCACCGAAGCCGAAGAAGACATCCTTCACGCTCAATAGCGTGCAACTTTTGAATAACCAGGGGCAACCCCAGTCGAAGTTCCAGGGCGGTGCGCCATTCTACGTTCTCGTGAACTATACTGTGCGACATCTTAGTAGCAGGGCAACGTCATATGTGGCAGTGACCTTCGAGCTTCCGGGGACCGGCAAGGCCCTGTACCCCCCCAACCAATATCAAATAACGACCGTCAATGGAAAACAATCGTACCGAGCCAGGTTCTTCGTCCCTGTGCGTGCGGGCTCCGTTCTCAAAATTGTAGCGGGACTGACCATCGGGCGTACGACGCACCAGAAGTCCGCTAGCCTTACAATCTCCGGCTAGGCATTTAGGGAATTATGAATGTAGGCGTGGGTGTCGGAGTCGGCTTCCCCGCCGGCGTGGGCGTTGCGGTCGGCGGCGGAGGTGTGGGTGTAGCGGTCTTTGTCGGCACCGGGCTTGTCGTTGGCTTTGGAGTGTAGGTTTTGACTGGAACTATGATGCCGGTCGGAGTTGGAGTCGGTGTGGCTGCCAAGGTCGGCACCGACGTCGAAGTCGGTATGGGCGTCACTGTGGGCGTATCGGTCGGAGTCGGAGAAGCCGTTGCGGGGAGCGGGAGAATAAAGACGCCTCCTAATGTAACGTTGCCTTTCAGGTGGCCGGCGGTTTCGTAAATCGTGCCGGTGCTTGCATCTGCTGTGGTCTCGTAATACGTTCCGTTCTTTCCCGACTGTGCGTTTGTAATGCACTGGCTGGTTGCGAATCCCCGCACATCCATATAGGACACACATCCGGATCGGCTGGACCTTGCGTCATTGTTCCAGAAAATGACGAGACTTTGCCCCGGGGACAACCCCGTAACCTGGGCACTGAGCGTGGCATTCACCCCCGGCACTGTTGCACAGGACGCACTCCGGCTTCGCAGACCGTGCCACGATGTTGTTCCGTTAATCGTGAGAACCGATCCATGATCGGGCGCTTTGCCCGTTGCATCGAATGCTGTGCTCCCGCATGTTGCCTCGACTGCATAGGAACCACAGTTGCCGTATTTGTTTGGCTCAAGCCCGTTGACGGAGACCTGAATGAAACACTGGGCAGTGAAGACCGGGTCTGGAAATACCTGACTACTCGTCACCTGACCCGAGTCTGACGTGATGGTCACGTCCGTCGAAAATTGGACAATCGAGCTGTCGCGGGAGGGGACTGGAGTAGCCGGTGAGGTAGGAGTCGGCGTCGGCGTCGTGGTAATTAGCGTGTGGGTCCAGGTGACAAGTGCTGTAGCATCGACGTGACTCGGTTTGCTTGGTGCATGACCCTTCTGGATGGTCGTCTCCTGATTGGGATGAAGGACAACACTCCCTTTGGAATTCTCCACCTGGGCGATCCCGTTGACCGAGACGAAGACGCTGCGGCTGTCGGAACGTACACGAACGTCGATGTCTGTGCCGAACGCGTCGCCCACCGGCGTCCGTACCTCGTGCTCTTTGCCCGATGGGACAAGTTGTCGAGCTTCGCCGCTCTTTACCTCTGTGAGATCGCCCACGGGAGTTGACACGTGCGTGGTGCGGTTCATATAGAGAGTCGACGCGTCGCAAAACCTCACGAGGGCACGACCATTTTTGGCGGTACGCATCTGATCTTTGCCATGAACAGCGAGCCCTTTGGTCCCTCGGTGCCACTTTCCGGCTCGACGAAGTTGAACCGTCCCGTGAACGACCTTGATAGCTCCGATTTGACCTTTGCCGCATTTGATCGCTGCCTGATTTACCCACACGATGGACGCCGCAGACTTGGCGGGCACAGCGAGAAAGTAGTCAGCAGTTCCGCCAATGCAAAAGAAGAAAAGCAATACGCGCAATCCAACGAACATACTGTTCGCACCCGCTCCTGCCACTTGTCAAGTCAACGACTGGTTGCGCCAAGCATATCGAAGGCCGTTGACAGTGTCAATGTGCCGTAACAGCTGAGTGCCCGACTATTGCGATCACCACATCATGATGGCGAGCCAACCGAGCGGGACGGGGAGCAGAGCCGAACACCGCTTGGACGGTCAAGCAGCCCCAGGCTCAAATCAACATCGGGTTGGTGCGAGCTCCGAGAATCGGTCCAGCATCGCATTGACCTGGTCAGACAGCGCCAGCGTGGGCAGTGACCT